>CAIWNO010000282.1 GCA_903914045.1 uncultured bacterium
GGCGCCGCTTTCAACATGCTTGGCAACTTCTTCAATCAGTTGTTGCGCGGTGCCGCGGTTCAGTCCGCCATCGGCGGCCACAACCAAAATCAAGCCATCGCGTTCGGTGATGAAGGTCTGCATGATTTAGTCCCGCACAACTTTCAACGCGATTAAATCTTGAATATCAATCAAGCCGATTGGTTTTCCGTCCGTGTCCACCACTGGCAATTCGTCCACGCGCAACTCGCGGATCATGCGCACCGCGTCACGCACCAAGGATTGCGCGGGCAAACATCGTGGATGCTTGGTCATGCATTCAGCGATTGGTTTTTCCAGCGCCTCGGCTCCATGTTGGTTGATCAATCGGCGCACATCGCCGTCGGTCAAAATGCCAGCCAGTCTTCCATGCGTATCGACCACCATCAACGCGCCGGCGCGCCGTCCTTCGCCGCACGAGTGCAGGGCGCTCTTCATGGTGGCGGAGATGGGGACGCATGTCAGATTTTTTCCCACTTGAAATCGCAGCGCCTCACTGACGGGTCGCAAGCCAATTCCCAGCATTCCGCCCGGGTGAATCTTGTGAAAATCATCGGCTTGGAAATTTTTTCTGCGCGCCACGGCCAAGGCCAGCGCGTCGCCCGCGGCCAACATGGTGGCGGTGGGCGCAAGATTGAGCGGGCAAGCCTCCTCAATGTCGCCAAGTGAAATATGCACGCTGGCAATCTTGGCCAAGCTGGTGTTGTTGCTTTTTGAAATGGCAATTCGCTCAACGCCGTCGGCTTTCAAAATGGCGGCGAAGTTCAGAAGCTCATCAGTTTCACCGCTGTAGGAAAGCAGCAGAACAACATCGTTGCTGCGAATGCGTCCAAGGTCGCCATGCACGGCCTCGGCAGGGTGCACGAAATGGCTGGGTTGCCCAAGGCTTGCGAACGTGGCCGAAAGTTTGCTGCCAATGAGACCGGACTTTCCCATGCCGCTCACCACCACATGTCCGTCGCTTGAAGTGATCAAATCAATGGCCTTCACGAAGTCCAGCGAATCCGGGCTGTTGGGTGAAATTCTGGTGGCCAAGCGCGTGATGGCCTCGGCCTCAGAGCGAAGG
Source organism: uncultured bacterium (assembly GCA_903914045.1). Lineage (GTDB taxonomy): Bacteria > Planctomycetota > Phycisphaerae > Phycisphaerales > SM1A02 > SYAC01. Next base: position 1,085 of record CAIWNO010000282.1, read on the forward strand.
ACATCGGAAATAAACGCGGCCTCGTCGGTCACCTTCTTTTCGATCATCTGAAAATGATAGCGAAATGTCGCTGCGACTTTGGTACAGTTTGCGCGTGGCAAGCGTCGACGAATATCAGGTCAAACTGGCGTCATTTGAAGGTCCTCTGGATCTGCTTTTGTTTTTAATCCGCCGCGCCGAGGTGGACATTCATGACATTCCAATTGGCGCCATTACCTCACAATATCTAGAGGTGCTCAAATCCGCGCAGGACATGGATGTTGAGCAAGCTGGTGAATTTCTGGTGCTTGCGGCCACATTGGTGGAGATGAAAAGTCGCCTGTTGTCGCCCAAGCCGGAGCATGATGATTCGCAAGTGCTTCCAGACGCAAGCGCGCATGATGATCCACGGCGCGAATTGGTGCAGCAGTTGTTGGCGTACCAACGCTTTCGCACCGCGGCTGAAACGCTTGACTCGCTGCGCAATGAATTTTCAAATCGTTGGTCTGCTTCGGGTTTGGCGGGTGCAATTCCAGCCGACGACGGCGAAGCCACCACTGTTGAAGAAGTGCAGGACCTTGACATAGGCGATGTGCATTTGCTGGACTTGCTTGAGGCCTTCGAGCGCATCACATTGGCCGTTGATTTTTCGCGCTTGGGTGAACATCAAGTCATATTTGACGACACGCCTATTGGATTGCATCAAGATGATTTGGTCGATCGACTGGCGCGTTCACCCGAAAAGCGAATGCGACTTGAAGCCATCTTTGAGGGGCGCAATCGAATGGACCGAATTGGTTTGTTCTTGGCGTTGCTTGAACTTGCGCGCGAGCAGCGCATTCGTGTTCGTCAGGCGCAGGCCAGTGAGCCAATTGAATTAGAGTTGGTCGACAACTCCGCCACGCTTGCTCTCTAATCAACCGCCGCCAAGGCGCTCGCGCGGCGCATCGCCAGCTTTGGGTGAAACCACCGCGCCAACTGGTTTGAGCGTGTCCAAGTATTGCGCCGTGGCTTTGACAATGCTCTCTTGTAGTTGCTTGGCTTTGCCCACGCCGCCGGCCTCAAAACCATTGCAAATCACGCTAAATGTGGCGTAATGTCCATTCACGCATTTCACCACTCCCGAGAGCGCGCACACGCCGTTGATGTAGCCAGTTTTACAATGCACGGAAAATTTACTGCTGTCAAGATCGCGAAATCTTTTCTTGACCGTTCCACTTTCGCCACCCACGGCAAGCGTGGCCGTGAACAGGGATCCAATTTTTTCGTCGCTGACCAAATCATTCAGCCAC
>CAIWNO010000283.1 GCA_903914045.1 uncultured bacterium
ATGGAAAGTCCGGGGTGGTAGCAGTAATGCGGAATCTCCTCGTCGTGACGAAGCGCCGCCTGCAAAATAGTTTCGCCCTTTTCAAAGGAGCATGTCTTGCCGTTAATGGTGAGTTGTGGCATGTGTTGAATTTCTTGATGGATTGCGGAGGTGAGAGTCTAGTAAACAAAAAAAAACGCGTCCGCGGGGTTAGCCACGGACGCGTCTACGGGGGAGTGACGAGTTGCAGTTTTCTGGGGCTGACCCGCAAAGAGGCTGAATTGTCCTGCTGGCGACCACCGCGGCGCCAACCCATGGGACAACACAAACCTGCTCTTGGCCTTTCCTTTTCCCTCAAATCCCTGCGATATTTGTTCCCAATTCCCACAATTGGCTCACGCCAGACACGGCGATCGCCCTCTCTTTTTCCTCACCTCAATGTCGGATTCACTTGTTGGTGTTTCCAAAGATATATCCGCAAGAAAGATGTAAGTGGTTGCGCTCAAAGCAACTAAAAATGTTTTTTTATAGATATCGGATCTTGTTACGGCGGTCGGTGTTGCATGCGTCGCCAACAGAAGCGCGCCCACACCATTCAGGCGCATGCTGAAGTTGTTGCCGTGAAGACTTATTCTTTAGTGGGCGATGTGTTGAGTTGCATGCGGATTTCACCGGGCAACACTTCAACATCTTTCACCTGCACGCGTCGGCCGTCGGCCAGGCGAAACTGGGAACTGTGCAGCGATTCAAACATGTCCGTCGGGCCAAATGTGGAAATGATGAATGTTGGAATAAATAATGACCCAATAGCCGCGGATGTTGGCGACACATTCAATGTTTCAACAGTGATGTTGTCTTTGGTGGCGGGTTGCACCTTTGGGGCGATCTGTATCACCCCCACTCCCCAGAAATTTTCCGCCGCAATGTCCATGCGATCGTCGCGGCAGCGCACTTGCACTTTGCGTTTGCATTCTTGCGCGCTCTTGCCTTGATGCTCCAGCCACTTGGGCAAGCGCGAGGCCAGCCATTCATTCATCTGGGTTTCTGAAATCTTGATAGCCCACTCGCGGTCCTGGCCGCGCACCTTGGTGAATTGCGCGGCTATGCCTTGCTCAAAATCCGCGCTGCGGGTTTCCATGGACGCGTCGCTTGTGAAATTATCTTGAAACCACGAAGGCGATCGCTTGGATAATAAAAAAGCCGCCGCCAAGAAAAACAGCAACAGGGAAATTTTTATAATCCACCTGCGGCCACGAAGTGACTTTGGAATTACTTTGGTCTGACTTGTGCTTGTCATGAAACCAACCCAGAAACAAAAGACTTATGAAGTTTTATAACGCGTCACCACAAGAGTATCATTTTGTCCGCCGAAGCCAAATGAATTGCTGATGCATGTGTCCACAGCGCATTTGCGCGCGACATTTGGAACATAGTCAAGGTCGAGTGCGGGATCGGGATCATGGTGATTGCGCGTGGGCGGCAACATGCCGTGTTGAATGGCCAGAATGCACGTCATAAATTCCACCGCGCCGGCGGCGGCGATTAAGTGGCCCATCATGCTCTTAATGCTGCTCATTGGAATGTGCTTGGCGCGTTCGCCAAAGACCACTTTCACGGCGCGCGTTTCAATGGAATCATTTTCCTTGGTGCCCGTGCCATGCGCGCTGATGTAATGAATGAGCGGGCGACCGTCAGGACCAACGGCGGCGGGATCAATGTGGGCTTGTTGCAAAGCGGCGTTGATAGCGGCCGCGGCGCCGCGACCTTCGGGCTGAATGTCCGTGATGCGAAAGGCGTCGGCGCTGGATCCGTAACCAATCACTTCCGCAAGCGGCGTGGCGCCACGCGCCAATGCGTGCTCAAGTTTTTCAAGGATCACCATGCCGCTGCCCTCGCCCATGACAAAGCCGTCGCGGCTCATGCAGAATGGACGGCTTGCCAATGTTGGATCACCTTTGAAAGTGCTCAGCGCGGTGAGACGATTGAAACCCGTCACGCCCAGCGGATGAATCATGGTGTGCGTTCCACCCGACATCATGATGTCAGCGTCGCCGCGGCGGATCATGCTGAAGGCTTCGCCAATGGCTTGCGTGCTGGCGGCGCACGCGGTTAAACAATTGGACGCGGGTCCGCGAATTCCAAACTCGCGCGCCAAGTGCGCCAGCGACATGTTTGGCTCTTGCTCTATTTCTTTGAATGCATCAAGACGCGCCAGCGCGGCCTTGGCCCAGCGCACGCCGTCCACTTTTTGCGTGGTGGCGTCCCATGCCGAAATTAACGCGCCGGCATAATTGTCAAAATCAAGAACGCCTTCGCCGGCGCCTAAATACAAGCCAACGCGCCGCGGGTCCTTGGGCGGATGTGTGTGAAATCCAGCCTGATTCCAGGCTTGCCGCGCGGCCCCCAATGCAAATTGCGCATTAAGCGCGGTGGTGGCGTGCACCTTTGGATCGTTCAAGAATGTGCGGTAATCAAAGTCGGGTTTCACCTCGGCGGCGAACGAAGTTGGAAATGTGGCGGCCTTGAAATGCGTGATGGGCGCCATGCCGCTTTCGGAATTCATGAGGCGCTTCCACACACCGTCGACCGTGTGGCCAAGACTGGTGACCCAGCCCATGCCCGTGACAACCACGCGTGGCTCGCTCATGAAATCCTCCGCAGAACAATGGCGGCATTTTGTCCGCCCAAACTTGTTGTGGTCACAACAATGGTGTTCAACACCGCGTCGCGCGCTCCAATGCTGGCGCCATCAACGCCGCCAACACTTTCGCCAGCCTTGCCGCCTTGAATGCGCGCCGGCAATTTTTGCTCGCGCAAACATTGCACCGCCACGCTGGCGGCAACTCCGCCAAAGCCCGCGCCGCAATTTCCTGTGACCGTTGAAATAGTGACCAGGGGAATTTTTGAAACGCGCTCGCCAAAAACTTTTCTCAAAGCCGCGGCTTCGCTGGCGTCAATGCCAGGCACGCCGCAACCAAACGGAACAATCGCATCCACATCGGCGGGCTTCACGCCGGCCTCGTGCAACGCGGTCTCTATGGCCTGCGCAATACCGGCGCCATCAACCTCCGCGCCAATGCCAACGGTGTCTTGGCAAAAACTTTGACTGGCACCAAAACCAGCCAATTCAACCTGAATTTTGGCGCCACGGGCGCGCGCGCTTTCCAATTCTTCAAGCACCAAAATGGCGCCGCCCTCGCCCGCCATTCCACCAGTGGCGCTTGGATTGAAAGGACGAATGATGCTTGATGGATCGTCGCTCAAAGAAGCCGTAGCCAAACGCTTGGAATAAAATTGGCGCAACACGCCCATTAAGTTCACTTTGCTTTCAACGCCACCAGACAAACAGCAGTCGGCGGCGGCGCGGCCAATCACGCGCATGCTTTCGCCAATCGATAGCAACGCACTGGCCTCACCGCACGTGATGGTGTTGGATGGTCCTTGGCAATCATGAATAATGGAAACATGCGACGCCAACATGTTGGGTAGGTATTTCAACATCCACAGCGGCGTGATGTTTTGCATGCCGCTTGAACCCCAGGCGCCCAAATCAATTTCACCATCGGCGGTTTGACTGGAAGCGAACGCGACGGTCAATTCATTTTCCTCGGCGGCGATTGAACCCGCGCCAATCTGGCAACCCATTTGAGTTGCGGGCATCGAAACTTTGCCATCGGCGGCTTCATGCGACTTGGTAATAAGACCGGCGTCATTCACGGCTTCATGCGCCGCGGCCACGGCAAGTTCAATGTCGCGCGCCATGACCTTGGTGGCTTTGCGGTAACTTTTTGGAACAAATTGCTTAATGTCCAACTGATCCGCGGCCAACTGCGCCACGAACGGACAGGAAAACCCGCTCAGGTCGAATGTGTGGCACAACTTGGCGCCAGATTGTCCAGAAATCAGCGCATTCCATAGCGATTTCATGCCAACGCCCACCGCGGAAGTGGTGCCAATTCCAGTGATGACAACGCGACGTTTTTGCGGCATGAAGTGGCGCATTGTAACCGAATTGCGCAATGATGGTTGGTGTTTGAGTTCGTTCTAGCGCACATCCATCATGGATTGAACCTTGTTAGTGGTCTAACCGCCGCGCCACCAACATGGCCATCTCCAACGCTTGCTCGTAATTCAAACGCGGATCAACACGGCTGCGATAGGACTGCGCCAATTGATCGTCACTTAAACCGCGCGCGCCACCAGTGCACTCCGTGACATTCTCGCCGGTCAATTCAAAGTGCACGCCACCAAGCACGCTTGATTTCTGTTTGTGAATTTCAAACGCCTGCTCAATCTCCGTCAGAATGTGCGCGAACTTTCGCGTCTTCACTTTGGCGCCCGCTTGTGGACCGCTATTCATGGTGACGGTTTGCGTGTTGCCATGCATTGGATCGCACACCCACAGAACGCGCGCCTTGCTTTTAGCCACGGCGTCAATAAGCGCGGGTAAATATTTTGCAATTTCATGCGTGCCAAATCTATGGATAAGCGTCAAGCGTCCAGGTTCATTGGTTGGATTCAGCGCGTGGATCATTTCAAGCAGCGTGCTTTCCTTGGTGCCCGAACCCACTTTCACTCCGATAGGATTTTGAATGCCACGAAAAAATTCAATATGCGCGTTGCCTGGCACTGCGGTTCGGTAGCCAATCCATGGCATGTGCGTGGAAAGATCCCACCACCCTTCGCGGTGCGGCACGCGTCGCGTCTGCGCCTGCTCATATGGAAGCACCAAGCCTTCATGGCTTGTGAAAAAATCCACGCGGCGCATTTCATGCACGGGCGAGCCTGCCAGTGTCTCCATAAATCGCAGGCTTTGCCCTATTTCCCGCGTCATTTTCTGATATTCGTCGCGCAAAGGACTGTGCTGCACAAAATCCAAATCCCAATATTCCGGATGGTGCAAATCGGCGAATCCGCCGTCCACAAGCGAGCGGATGAAATTCAGAGTGAGAGCGGAACGGCTGTATGCGTCGATCAAGCGGTGCGGATCGGGTGTGCGCGCGTACTCATGAAACTCCAAACCGTTGACCAGGTCGCCGCGGTAGGAATCCAATTTCAAATCGCCGCGGGTTTCAAATTCATCGCTGCGCGGCTTGGCGTATTGACCCGCGAAGCGACCCACGCGAATCACGGGACGACCTCCGCCGTGCGTCAATACCAAACTCATTTGCAAAAGAATTTTTAATTTGGCCGCAATGATGGGACTGCGGCACTCGTCAAACATTTCAGCGCAGTCACCGCCTTGCAATAAAAATCGCTTGCCCTCGGCGGCGTCGGCCAGTTGCGACTTCAGCGACTCAATTTCCCAACTGGTCACCAACGGTGGAAGCTGCGACAACTCCGCCAACGCGTGGTCCAGCGCAATGGCGTTGGCGTAGCGCGGTTGCTGAACCGCGGGACAGTTTTTCCAACTGTCGGGCTTCCAAGAATTGTTGTGGGCGGTGGCCATAATTCTATTTCAGCAACAATTCATTCAATGCGGGTGACAGGAATCGAACCTGCACGGGTTTAAGCCCACTGGAACCTAAATCCAGCGCGTCTGCCAATTCCGCCACACCCGCGGCGAATGAGTTTGGAATGCTATCAGCGCTTGCAGGCAACGCTTGTTGGTGATCTTCTGGATAGCATTGAATTTGTGTTTGATTGAAAGCAAGTAACTGCACCATTTATCGACAGAATCAACTCATGAGCCTAAGTCAAAATGCGTCGCTTCAACTTGCGCCTTTGTTTGCCAGAATTGTTTTGGCAACCATTGTTCTTCCCGCGGGCTATGTCTCTCTATTTCGCACCTCCAATTTCACCAGCCAGGACGCTGCCCGCATTGAAGCCATGGGCACCCCCGTGAAAATGATTGAGAATTCCGTTGACAAGATCAAGCCCGTCGCGTTGCGCGTGGAGACGCCCGCCGCCGCGGATGAGGACAGTGACAAAAAAGACGACGCTGAAAAGTCCAGCGCGGGCGCCAACAACATGCGCAACTTGAATCATTTTATAATTCGATTGGATGATGCCAAAGTGCCGCAACCACTGATTGTTGGATGGGTCTGCGCCATTGCGGAGCTTGTTGGTGGAATCATGCTGCTTGTGGGTTTGTTCACACGATGGTTCGCGCTCCTTCTTTTTATTGGCGCTGTATTTCACATCTGGCTCATGACGTGGCCTGAAGTGCGCGGGGCATTGCCATGGGATTGGAACGTAGACAAAATGCATTTATTTTCAAGCGCCCTGACGGCGGTCTTGATGTCCTTCAGTCTGATGTTCACGGGTCCAGGTCGTTTCTCACTTGACCGACTCATATTCGCCAAGCATGCCGCGGATTGATTCCATGGAGACGCCTTCGGAGAATGAAAACATCAACGCGGACAAATCACGCTGCGATTCGCTTGCTCAAATGATCCGGACTCTTGGTGGTCGCCCCATTGAAAGCGGCTCATTTCAGCGCATTTTTGCCTGTATTGCATCGTTCGGCGCGCATGGAATTGTGGCTGGCATTGTCATCGCCGGCGCCGCGACCACGGTTGGATTTGCGCGCAAACCTATCGCACCGCCCACACTTGTTCTTGATTTTGAGCGGCCCACGTACACGCCCACCGTGAATCTTGTCACTGAATCCTTGGGCAGTGGCGCAACCGACTTTCGACAGGCCGCCAATCTTCCTTCCAATTCACAGGCCAGCGACAAGTCATTGACCCAATCGCAACTGTTGCAAAGTTCCACGGAGCAAGCGTTGATCGGAGTGCGCCAAGTCCAAATGCCGTTGTCGTTGGCGGCGCATGAGTTTGGTCAATTCAGCGCGGCTTCAAATAAGGTCACGATTCAATTCGCTGGCCTGAAAGCCAGCAACGCGCGGCGCGTGGTGTATGTGGTGGACGCCAGCGGAAGTTTGGTTGGAACTTTTCCATTCATCATTGAGGAGTTGCGAAAAAGTTTGCAACGGTTGGACCCGCGCCAAAGTTTTGGCATTGTTTTTTTTCAACGCGGCGAAGCGGTCACTGTTCCACCCGGCGGTAATTTGCAATCGGCCACTCCTGAACGCGTGGGCGAAGCTATGAAATGGATCGAATCCAAAATGATTCCGTCGGGTCGATCCAATCCCATTGCCGCGTTTGAGGCGGCTATGGCCATGCATCCTGAAATTATTTTCCTTCTTTCATCCGACATCACCGGCTCCGGCGAATTTGAAATGTCTGAAATAGCCCTTCTTGCGGCGCTAGAACGCCTTAATCCAATTGATCCCGTCACCAGCCGCCGACTGACACGCGTGCAGTGCATTCAATTTCTTGATCCAGATCCGCTTGAAACTTTGCAACGAATTGCCAAGGACCATGGTGGAGAAAGTGGATTCATCAACATCACTCGACAGGACCTTGGTCTTGACAACCACTAGGAGATTTATATGAAGATTCGCCACATCGCAACCACGTTCGCATTGCTTGTTCCGGCATCCAACTCCTTGGCCCAAGGCTTTGGAAGCATCTTCTTTGTCATCATGGACACAAATCCAGATGGTTCAAATCGAATTGAATGGGTTGGCAGCTGCATGATTTGGTTGCTGATGGCCATGAGCGTGGCGAACATGTATCTCATATCCACGTTGTGGGTGCGCAACAAACGCAAACGAATGTTGCCTTTGGCATTTGCCAACCAAATGGATAAGTTGCTTGACGAAGGACAACATGAGGAGGTGGTTGAATTAACGGCGGTCGAGTCAAGCGACTACAGCGCCATTTTAAGCGCGGCTCTTCGACAGGCACCTTCGGGGCACGCAAGCATGGCGCGCGCCGCTGAGCAAGCTGGCGAAGAGGCGGCCGTGAAACGATTTCGCAAATTGGAGCCGCTGAATGTGTTGGGACAAGTGAGCCCCATGATTGGACTTTTAGGCACGGTATACGGGGTAATCATGGCGTTTCAAACAATCGCACGAACGGGTGGAAACGCGGATCCTGTCACGCTTGCCGCTGGAATTGGAACGGCGTTGGTCGCAACATTTTGGGGATTGCTCATCGCCATTCCCGCGCTTGGCGCGTACGCCACCATGCGCAACGCCGTGGACGCGGCAACATTGGAATCGGTACGCCGCGTGGACGCGTCCATCAATCGGTTTGCGCCAGGCCAAGAGCGCTTGCGTTCGGCCCTCGTTCCTCGCGCGTCGCCAATAACGGAAGTTGTCCGATGAGAAGCATGCTCACTCGAGGACCAGCCAAGGTTGAAGCGGTGATCACCCCATTGATCGATATCGCCATGCTGCTTGTGGTTTTTTTCGCGCTTGTCTCGCAAATTGGAATCTCGGATTTTGTGAAACTGAATTTGCCCAAGCCTTCGCCCACCGCCGCGGTGCCCGCACGCAATGAGCCACGCATTGTAATTAACGCCATTGCCAACAACGATGGCGATGTGACCACTTGGAGATTTTCTGGCGAGAACTTCACCGCCAACTCAACTGGAATTCAATCACTGAGCAACGCCGTCACCGCGGCCATACGCGCCAATCCCGCGGCGGAGGTCCATCTCCGCGCCGACGCGAATGTTAAATACAGCTTTATTTCGCCTGTTTTAGACCAAGTTGGCAAGGCGGCGGCAACGGCTATTCCAGAGCATGTTGTGAAGTTGCGGCTTGCCGTACAGCCGGAGCACCGAGGTGGCTGAAGCTGCGTCCATCGCCAAAGCTCTTGATCTTCTTGCCCAAGGTAAAGGTCCAGTTGAACCCGTATGGACCACAACGCATGACACGCTTGCCAATCGGCGCTCCATGCGAAGATCAAAGCGTGGAATTTCGTTGAATGTGATTCCAATGATCGACGTGACATTTTTTCTGCTGGTGTTCTTTGTTTGCGCCAACAAAACTTTGGACCGCGAGGAATTGTTGCGCACTGATTTAAGCCAGCGCGGTGTCGCCATGGTCAGTCCAACTTCGCTCGCATTAGATGAGCCACCACTTCGCATTGAGTTGTTTCGCAAGGACAACCAGACGGTGATCAAGGTGCTTGCGCCCATGACGCAACCAAATTCATTCGATCAACTCACGGACATTTTTCAGTCCAAACTCTACTCACATGAAAATCCACATGGTCTTTTTCCAAGCGACCATCCGATTGAATTAGCCCCCAACCAGGATGTTCCTTGGAATGACGCGGTGGCAGCGTTCAACGGTTTGGTGCGCGCTGGCTACCAGCAAATTCACTTCGCGGGGCCGCAATGAACTGGGATAAATGGCTATATATGGCTTTGTCTATAGCTTTTTCAGCGCGTGGGTTGGCGCAAGAATTGGCCATTCAAAACAGCGATGCGCCCTTGCAAACAGCAAGCGACACGTCGGCGGTTGCTCTTGAAAGCATTGCCAATTTAAAACAGCGGGTAAAAATTGCGCCCACTCCGGACTTGCAACGCTCCGCCGCCGACGACCTGCTTTCCGTGCGTCGCGGACTTCTTTCAGCAAATAAAAATGATTCGCGCTGGCCAATCTGGTTGGCGGATCACGCGGAGGACTGCTTCACGGTGGTGCTTCCTGCTGGTGACGATGTTGATAAAGTGATCTTTGGAATTTCTGGTCCTGCGGCGCGTAAAAGAGTTCGCGACCTGTCACGCGAAATGTTGTTGGCCGCGGAGGACGCCGACGCATCCGCAATCATGGTCATAGCCCGAAAAGGACCAGACCGACCCACTCCTCAACTTGTCGCACAATTAGAACAGATTGAACGCGCGCGCAGAATTCCATTATTAAGATCACTTGCGGAAATACTGAACACGGAGACCGCCGAGTATGACGCGCAAAAACGTCGCGCAATGGCCGAGGTGGCTCTGGCGCGACTTGAGTCGTTTGTGACCGAACTGGATGACCGCACCGCAAGTATTGTCAGCCGCTACGGCGGTTTGGCCGCGGCGCGACTTGGTGATGAACAGCGAGCCAATCAGTTTCTTTCACTTTCAAGGCAAAAAGCCGCAAATGATGAAGCTTTGATTACGTTGGCCGATTTGGCTTCGTTGCGTGCCGCCGGTTTGCTGCGTGGCCCAAACCAAGCCGCCGATGCGGCGACCGTTCTAGAAGGAACGGGTTCCATTGCGCGCCAACTTGCCATAGCGGAATTGCTTTGTCGGCTTCGCAAGCAAGCGCTTGGTGAGCAAACCGCGCTGGAGCAAACGACCCAGCGTGCTTGGACTGCTCCGTTTGCTGATGTGATTCGTCGCAGTCCAGTGAAAGATGGATCCACAACGCGTGATGCGGTGCTTGCGAAGTTGGCTTCTATTGAACGCGACGGCACGACCCTGCCGGAGCGAGATCCGATGTCCATGATTGCATCCGCGGACCAAGCGATTGATCGGGGTGAAGCCATCAATGATCGAGTCGCCGCTCTGCAATCATTGACCACTGACCCCGTGGTCCTTGGCTCGCTACAAGCAGCGGCGTTGCGGACGTTGACGCGCATGGACCTTGCCGCCGATCATTGGAGCGACGCCGCCGACCGTTCCATACGACTGGCCAACGAACATGCCATGGACACTTCTAGTCCCGCTGCAATTGCGCTGGCTATTCGCGTGAGCCACGAACTGGACAAAGGCGCGGATGGACAAGATGTCGTGGCGCGAAATCGCTTGGAAAAGGCTGTAAATATAGGCGCAACCACATTTCCAGATCATCCTGATTTTGGGTTGTGGCAATTGGAGCGACAGGTTTTAGCCACGGAGGCGTTGGCGGATAAACGCAAGTGCGCGCTGACAATATCCGCGCCCACCGCGGTGTTGTCGCAAAGCGTGGTGGCGACCATCGAGTTGCGCGACCGTTTAAACGCCGCACAAGCATGGATTGAATCTGAAAATGGAAATCATCAAGTTGCACTTGATTGCCTTGCCCGCAGCGGTGGACAGACATTGGGTCCAACTGGGTCGGCTCGTCGATTATCCGCAAAAATTTCCGCCAACGCAGCGTTAGG
>CAIWNO010000284.1 GCA_903914045.1 uncultured bacterium
CGGTTGACCCCGGCCATCGATTCCCGTTCATCTCCAACATGAGCGTGAGCTTGGGCGTCATGTTGCAACGACCCGGCGAAAGCGAGCAACTATTCGCGCGCGTGAAAGTGCCCGAGATTCCGTCGCGCCTGTATCGCGTGCCCGGCACTCGTCGCTGGATTCCGCTGCAGGACATTATTGAGCACAACTTGGACGAGCTTTTTCCCGGCATGGAAATTCTGAAAGTGCTTCCATTTCGCGTCACGCGCAACGCGGAGATTGACAACGACAACGACGACGCCGACGATTTACTGGAGGCCATTCAACAGCAACTGCGCGAGCGTCGTTTCGCGCGCGTGGTGCGCATGGAAATTCCAACCAACGCCAATCCGCGCATTCTCAAATTCTTAATGGACGAACTTGAAATCGACGAGGCGGATATTTACGAGTCCGATGGCGTGCTTGAGTACGGCGCGCTGAATGAAATCGCGGATATGGACGACGCGCAACTTCACTTCAGCAGTTGGACACCGCTCAAGCCATTAGGTTTTGACCACGGAAACTACGATATTTTCGCACGAATTCGCAAGGGCGACGTGTTGCTGCATCACCCCTACGAAAGTTTCGAGGCCAGCGTTGAGCAGTTCATAGAGCAAGCCGCCAAGGATCCAAAGGTGCTTTGCATCAAGCAAAGTTTGTACCGCACCAGTGGCGATAGTCCATTCATCACCAGTCTTATTCACGCCGCCGAAAGCGGCAAGCAAGTCGCGGTGTTGGTGGAACTTCGCGCGCGCTTTGATGAGGCCAGAAATATTCGCTGGGCCAGAAAACTAGAGGACGCTGGAGTGCATGTGGCCTACGGCGTTGTCGGACTCAAGACCCACACCAAGACCGCGTTGGTCGTTCGACAAGAAGCCAGCGGCATTCGTTGCTACGGACACATCGGCACGGGAAATTACAATTCCAAAACCGCGCGCCTGTATGAGGACATTGGTTTGTTGACATGCGACCCAGAGATCACCGAGGACTTGACCGGCTTGTTCAATTACATGACAGGTAGAAGTCGCCAACGCGATTACTTGAAGTTGTTGATCGCGCCTGTCGCCATGAAGAAGCGCTTCCTACAATTGATCGAGAACGAAATTGAATTGACCAAGCCAGGAAAGCCCGGGCGCATCATCGCCAAAATGAATCAGCTTGAGGACCGAGGCATCATGGACGCGCTGTATCGCGCCAGCCAAGCGGGCGTGCAAATTGACCTTATTGTCCGTGGTTTTTGCTGTTTGCGCCCGGGCGTGCCCGGCCTTAGCGACAACATTCGCGTGCGCAGCGTGGTGGGGCGCTTCTTGGAGCACAGCAGAATTTTCTGGTTCCAAGCGGGTAAAGAAAATCCACTTGATGGCGACATGTACATCGGCAGCGCCGACTGGATGTATCGCAATTTGCAAACACGCGTTGAAGCGGCCACGCCAATTCTTTTACCAGAGCACCGCGCGCGCTTGTGGGACGTGATTCAAACGTGCCTCAACGATTGCCGCCAGTCGTGGCAAATGCGCGGCGATGGAACCTACGAGCGAATTGCGTGGGATCATTTGGACGCGCAAGATCCGCGCGCCATCGGCGTGCATCAATATTTAATGAACAGCGAAACGCAGCGCCACACTCAGATGCAACAGAACACGCATTTGTGATCGGCGTATGACCAACGCGCATGCGCGCATCAACCAGCGCTTGGAATTGTTCCGCCCGACCCCATGCCCGCGCCCGACGCGTTGAATGATGCGGAAGGTCTGCTCAAACCTAGGTCGTACAACAATTGGCTGAATCGGGTTGGTTCCAAATAGCGCAACGTGCCATCAATGCTCCATGGCGAATCTGGTCCCGGTTGACTTTGCAATGGAACCACCGCGGGAATGGCCGTCAGCAAACGGCTTTCTGGCGGAATGGTTATGGAAGCGACCCATTCACCTGAATACACCTGGTCATTTCGTACGCGCACGAAATACTTCCATGTGTCAATTCGAATTGGAGCTTTAGTGGGATTGGAGAGTTGAATTCGAATGGCGATCTGGTTGGCGGTTTTTCCTACTTCAACTACGTCCACAGTGGTCACGGAAATTCCAGGCGGCGTGGTGCACGCGCATAACAGGCACAATACGGCTGCAATTGCGGCATACGTGCGCATTGGGCAATAGAACCGCCTGAAGTGTTGGGTGTGATGAAGGCGCATGCACTGTGGCATGGTTGCAATGTATCGTTCAAGTGTGAATCGCGTCGCCACCCTATATCGCATCCCTTGTATTTCCGCGGCAATTGTATGTTGCGCCGCCATCATCTCCTCGATTGTTTGGGCCCAGGAATCCGCGCCTATTACGATTGATGCAAGCCCAACAGCCACGGAATTGCTGCGACGCGCATATGAAACCGCGTCCACAAATCCAAACGAGAGCGCGCGCGTCTTGCAGGAGGCGGTTGATCGCTTTCCAAATAAATTGGTTCCATGGGATGATTCCACCGACCGCTTTCAAAATACGATCGACGCCGCCGAGCGTTTTTTGCTTTCCAATCAAGTTGTTTTGCAAAGTTGGTTGCGCGCGGAATCAGCCACCGCCCAGCGGCGTTTAGATCAAGGCGATGTGCTGCGCGTTGTTGAACTTCGCGCGTTGTCACCAGCGGGTCTGCAAGGAATGTTGTGGTTGGCGCAACAAGAATTGGATCAAGGGCGAATTGTTTCGGGGCGGCGATGGATTGAGAAGGCGTTGCGACATCCATCTCTTTCACCACAGCAAAAATTACTTTTGGATCAAGCCACAATCGGCATGAGCACAATTTTAATTCCTTCTCGGGTGAGTGCCACTACTTCAAGTCAGAATCAAACTTCACAGCAGCAAGAACAAAAATCATTCGTCTGGGGACCGCTCTGGAAAGTGTGGCTTCCAGGCACTTGGCTCAATCGATCATTGGCGGAGTTGGAACCACAATCCATGGACGCGGAGCGAAAGAAGGCCGCCATCAATGGCTCCGCGCTTGTTTCACAGTCGCGCTTCACTTGGGATGGAGTGTTGATCGCGGAAGGCGCAAGCGTGCGCTATCTTGATCGCATCTCCGGTGTTGAGCGGTGGCAACAGTCGGTGGGTTCGCCCATGGATCGCGTGAGTGCTGCTCCAGTTGATCTCTCTGTCGCCGTTCCCGCGGGGGATTTGGTCATCACGCTTCCAGGGCAAGCCCTTTCTGAACAGCGATCTGGCGGGCAAGCCAGAATCACCGCGCTTTCATTGCAAACTGGCGCGCTGCGGTGGGATATTCATTTGGATCGTTTAGGTCGCGATGATTTGAAAGATCTCTTTCCGCATGGTGATCCGCTGATCATGGACGACGTGGTGATTGTCCAGGCGCGCAAAAACACCACGCGGCTTGAAATTGCGGAGTGGTTGATCGCGCTCGATCGCGCAACTGGCGCGGTGATCTGGACAAATTCGCTGGGCGCCGCTGGCGGTGATCGACTGTCGTCGTCGCGGCCGCTGGGTTCGCCCACGCAATTCAACGGTGATGTGATTGCGGCCACAAGTTTGGGCGTGGTTGCCCGCATTGACGCCTTCAATGGCCATGTCATCTGGATGAAGCGTTGGTCCGCGCCAACGCGCGAGCCGCGCTTCGAAAATCCAGCGTGGCAACTTCCATCACCCATTGTTTCCAATGATTGCGTTTTTTGGATTCAACCTGATCAAATGACTTTGGTGTGCTTATCCGCGATTGATGGCTCGACCAAGTGGTCCGCCATGCTTGGCGTGAGCGAGCAACTTCCAGCCGCGCGTTCTTTGCTAGCGGATCATGAGCGCCTTTATCTTTTGTGCGAAGACGTGGTCGCTGTCGATATCGAAGATCCGCGGCGCACCATTTGGAAGTTGTCTGATCGCTTGAAAGAACCAATGTCCGTGCGCGGTCAATGCGCGTTGGCAACGGATGACACGGGTCGGTCGCTGCTTGCGGTTCCACTGCAAAATAAAGCTCTTTTACTTGATCCCGCCACGGGCAACACGTTGGGCGAGTTGCCACTGAAGGCGGGCGGAAATTTAAACTTGGACAATGGACAACTCACCGTGGTGGACGCCGAACAAGTTTCACTTTTCATGCAGGCCAACGTTGGCGAGCGTTTATTGCGGGAGCGCATGGCCCAGGATTCCACTGATCCGCGCCGTGGACTGGCGCTTTTTGAATTAGGTCGAGCATGGTTCAGTTCCAAGTTGATGCTGGACGGAGCCACGGCCATGTCCGCCGCGGTCAATCAAAATTCTTCCACCACGGATGTCTTGCGCGATGAATTGCTTACAAAACTTTTTGACGCGCTGGTGATCAGCGAAATCGATCAAGATACAAGGTCGCAACTTCTGACCATCGCCAAAAACACGGCGCGCTCATTCGCGCAGAAAGCCACCGTGGCATTGCGCATTGGCGATCTTGCCGCGTCCAATGGTCAATTGCAGGATGCGCTTGAACAGTGGTGCGCTGTGTTGGAATCCACGCAAATGCGCCATGAAATTGTGGGAAATGAGGTGTGGAAGACTTCAGCACAAACTGCCGCAATTGAGCGCATTGTGTCGCATCCCCAAACCGCCACCATGAAACTTCGCATGGATGCCGCGGCGCATTCGCTCACCCACATGCGCCAAAGCGATTTGCTTGGCTTCATCAATGCGGTGAATACGGCCGCCTTGCTCGCTTGCAATGTCGATCAAGCCCGTGAAATTCTCAACGAGGCGGCGCGCTTGGCTCAAAGCAAGGGTTGGTCGCAGGAGGAAAATATGTGCCATGCCATGAACGCGGACGCTCCCACGGGCGCGCGTTGGCCGCAGTGGAATTCCGCAATGCCTTTTGCCCAATTGGGTTCCGCGCAACCCAAGGCAACCACGCTTTCGGGGCGCATGCTTTCCATGTCGCCCCAAGCGCAGCGCGAAAAGAATCGCTCGTCCATGTTGTTTGCGGAGGCATCCTCAATTTTTCTTCGCAGCGCGGACAATCTTGGCATCGTGTGGCGAACTCAATTTGGCGATCGAGATCCATCCATCATGTCATGGGTTCCCCACATTGTGCTCTGGTGCCCCCGATCTCAAGAAGACGGCGCTCTCTTGGCGTTGAATCCCAAGGATGGATCGGAGGTATGGCGGGTGGATTCCGTGGCATCTGTGTTTCAAAATAATGGGCTGGCTCCATTGAAAATTCCGGCAGTGAATGAACGCACAAACTCCTCTGAAATAGCGTGCCTGCGCGCTGGTCCCGTGTGCGCACTTATTCGCAATGATGGCGTGGTGGTGGGGGTGAATATCACCAATGGTTCCACGCAGTGGAATTTGAATTCAACAATTCGTGCGCTAGATGCCGCTGATTCTTCCAGCAATTTTGTGGTTGTTGGCGGCCGCGAAACGGCCACGCAGGAAGAGTTGACAAGCAATCCCTCCTGGATTTATGTCATGGGCAGCGAACATGGCGATGTGGTGGCCAAACGTGTTTTGCCAGAGGAATGGGGACAGATTCGTTGGTTGCGAATGCTTCCTGATTGCTTGATGATTGCCACGGACGAAGTGATTGTCACGCTTGAACTTGCGCCCAATCTGCCCATTCGTTGGTCGCTTCAAGATCGCCGCTATGCCAATGCGCCAGTTCCCCAAGCCGCGGGATCATGGTGTTTCATTCGCGATCGTGTAGGAAACACCACGGCATTAAGCATGGCCACGGGTCGCCTCAGCGCGCTTCCATTTGTAATTCCATCTGGTGTCGAGGTGGGTGGCGCCGTGAAAGCGTCTCAGCCGTTTATTTATCCATATAAAAATTCATGGCTTGTGAAAAATTCCCAGAGACTCAGCATGCATTCGGATAATGGTTCATTGCAGGGGGTCGATGCCGTGGCCGTGATTCGTGGATATGAAAATATAATTGTGGGGGACGACGCCGTATTTGTGGTGGATGGCGGTGGAATTGGAAATCCTGGCGAGCGTGAATTTTCCAACGGTTCCGATGTCTTATTGCGAGAGTTCAAACCTTCGCAAGGTTTGCGAACAATCGGCATTCCAATTCTAATTCGAGGAACCATTGGAAGAATGACAAAGACCGACGCCATCGATGGTTGGATCTTCTTGGGAGGGGAGGATAAAACCATTGCAATTCCCGCCCCTTTGTCCCATTGACAAATTGACCATTCTCATGGATAACCCTATTGAGATTGAGATACCCAATGGCCACACCAATACACACCACGTCAATAATTGAACACAATGTTTTAGACATTCTTATGGCGCGCCAGTCGCCACTTCTTGTCATGCACGGTCCCGATGATGATGAGGACATCAATCCTTTCGAAGATGACGATGACGACTTCGCCGAGGAGGATGATTTTGGCAATGAAGACGCCGAAGTAGAAGAAAAAGAAGAAACCGAAGAAGAAGACGACGATCTTGACGACGACGAAGAAGAGGAAGAAGAACCCGTCGGCGATGGAACAGAGGCAAGCGATTCAGACGACGATGATGACGACGATGACGACGATGACGACGACGATGATGACGACGACGATGACGACGATGACGACGATGACGACGACGATGACGATGACGATGACGACGATGACGATGACGACGATGACGATGACGACGACGATGATGACGACGACGCCGCCGCCAAAAAGCGCAAGCGTAAAGGCAAGTCTAAAAGTAAAGATGCTGATCTAGAAAACGATGACTCCGACGAAGACAAAGACGAAGATGAAGACGACTAAATCTTTGCGGTTATGAAGGCAAGCGCTTCAGTGCCTGCATGGCGTTGCTTAAGAAGTCATGTGCCAGTTGTTGGTCAATGATCACTGGTCACGACATCTGTACAGCAGAATTGCATGTCCACTGTTGCTCATTGGCTTGGGGCGCTTAATTCAACTTCAACTCAGCAATTTTGCATTGCTGCGCCGTGGGCAACAGCAAAATAATTCGACCTGCGCTGCTGCCCTCGCCGGCCGGGGCGCGCGCAATCCAAGCATCTTCAAGCAAAGTCACTGGCCCGCGCACTGGATCAACAGGAAGTGAAAGCGTGGCCACGCGATCTTTAAACGAAATTAATAACTGCTTGGGACCAGTCGCGCTGGCCGACAGTGTTCCCAATGGAAGCGGCGTAAGCGTGTCGGTGAGCGGTTGCCAAATAGCCATGCGCGCCAAGTCTGGATGAAAAAAAAGCAACGATCCATCCGCCAACACCGCGCGATCCGGCGGCAGGGATCCCATGCATTGATACGCCATTTTCTCCGACCCACGAATGGAAATACATTTACGAAGAATGGCCGACCGCGATTCAAGCGAGCTCATGTTCTGTCCAGCGCGCAGCGGCAAGTACGTCAAGTCAAGCACTCCATCTTGAAGATGCGCCGCGTAAATACCATTGTTCGTCACAATGGGAAGCAGCCAACTCTCATTGTCTTTGCGTGGCCATTCCAGTTTCCCTTCGGGTCGTTCAACGCTTAAGCAGAATTCGCGTTGGCCAATATCGCGGTGCGACCACGCCAATTCACCACGCGGTCCAAAGCAAGCGAACGCGTTCACCCTTGCATCTTGAATCAACCAGCGCGCATCCCCGCCCGCCCAAGGCAGCACGCCAATCCACCGCGTGCCATCCGCTTGCGGACTTTCCACCAGCGCGCCGTCGCTGTTGCAGCAACGCCCCAGCATGAAGGCGCCATTCCACAAGCGCGTGGGTTGAAGTTCATCTATCGCTCGCACGGCCACAACGCCACGTGGCGAAAGCGACGCTCCAGGCAACGCCAACAACAGGGGCCAATTAAAATTTGATTCTTGTTGCCACGCCAATCGCATGCCGTCGGAACTTGCCAGCGGAAGAAAGAATCCATCTGTCTGCACCGGTGCCAATGCATTCAGTTGAAATCCTAAAGAAGTGTCGCGCGTGACCGCGCCGGATTCGTTTTGGACAATCGTGTCGCTTGGGGAACTATTCACCACCAGGCGCCCCGGACCAATTGGTGTTATTTGCTTCACGCATCCCGCGCATGCCACGGCGCACCACAGCGCGCAACCGAACGATTTCAGGAAGGCGCTCCAGATTTGGATGAGGGTGTGGGCGCCTGTGTCGGCGCGGGACTTGTGGAAGTTGGCGCGCCCTTGGCTGGCGGAGTCATAATGGTTTCAAGTGGCTCGCTTGTGGGGTTGGGCTTGGCTGGTTGGGTTGATCCCTTTTTATCATCGAGCAAATGCAGCATTTCTTCGGTCTTGCTGTCCATTGGCTTCTGCAGCGAGCGCAGCCGTTCAATTTCTCGCACATTGAAATTGGTGTCGTTGCCGTCTGGATTCTCAACAACAATTGGCGTGACAAACAATACAAGTTCCGTGGCCGCGCTCACTTTTTCCGTGGACGAGAAAACCCAATCCAAGACAGGCACATCACCAAGCACTGGAACCTTGGTCTTCACTTTGTTCTCAGTTTCCTTGCGAATTCCGCTAATCACAATGGTCTGTCCATTCTTAATCACCACGGAAGTATTGGTCTGGCGCCGTTGAATGGTTGGATTATTTCCAGGCGTCACAACAGTGCGCGTGGTGGTGTCCACGTTGCTTAGCAGAATTTCAATTTGCATGGCCACATTCAAATCCTTGGTAATGCGCGGCCGCACATTCAAGCCAATTCCCACGGCAATTTGATCAAAACTTGAAGTCGTGCCACCGCCAGTTGTTCCACCAGTTGTGGAACCAGTTTGAAAGGGCACGTCGGCGCCGTCAAAAAACTTGGCCTCTTGATTGTCGCTGGTGAACACGCGTGGTTGCTGCAAAATGCGAACTTGAGTTTGTTCCTCAAGCGCTTGCAAGATCACTGACGCATCCACTCCAAAGGCAAGAACACTCGAAGTCAAATCTCCAATGAAATCGCCTGTTCGCGAGCCTTGATAAATGGGCGCAGTTCCTTGGCCATTGATCACAATGGCGTTGGCGCCAGTGAGCGGTTGAATGTCGCCGCGCTTTCCAAACTTCAAACCAAACGCGAATTGATCTCCAAGAACAACTTCGGCAAGCACCGCGCTAATCATCACTTGACGGCCAGGCTTGTCCAATTTCTCAATGATGTCCAACATGGCTTGCTGAATTTCTGGATTCGCAAGCACCAACAA
>CAIWNO010000285.1 GCA_903914045.1 uncultured bacterium
ATGGTGCCGGTGGTTTCCATAGTCACGCTTACCAAAATTGGAATGTCATTCACGGTGCGGCCCGATTGTGCCAGTGCGTCAATACACGCGTTGATAGCGCACTTCACTTGCAACAAATCTTGGCATGTTTCAATCATGAAACAATCAACACCGCCATCGATCAATCCAAGCGCCTGCTCGCAGTAGGAGTCAAGCATGCTTTCCCAATCGGTGTTGCCCAGCGTGATCAACTTTGTGCCCGGTCCCATGGAGCCCGCCACAAAGCGTGGCTGATTCTTGGTGCTGTGCTTGTCACATGCGGCGCGCGCAATCTGCGCGCCAAGTTTGTTCAACTCACGCGTCCACGCCACCATCTCTGGATCAAAGTCCGCACCCACAAGTTTGTTGGATCCAAATGTGTCGGTCTCCACAACATCGGCGCCGGCCAACAGAAAAGTTTCATGAATGCGCTGAATCATGTCGGGGCGCGACTTCACAAGAATGTCGGTGCAATTGTCGCGGCCTAAATAATCCTGCGTGGTGCAATCGTCGCAACTGTGAATACTGGTACCCATGGCGCCATCAAATAAAAGCACTCGTTGTTGCAATGTGTCTAAAAAGTGGCTGGCCATGCTGCAACTATATATGGACTTGGACGGGTATTCAACCGTGTATCCGGATAAACGGATAGATCAAGCGCGCGCTAGAGCGTGTACAACTGACAAAGCGATGAAACCTAGCCATCTTTACCTTATTTTGTGCGCAATGTGCTTTGGCGCAGTCTTTGGTTGCAACGCTCCAAAGACGGCTTCCCCCACGCCAACTGTAGCCCTTTCGCAGCCCAAGACCCCCATTACCCAGGAAATTGCGCTGGCCACATTTGATGAAACCTGGAACACGGTTGAGCAATCCGATGTGGAACTGAATCATGGCGGCGTGGATTGGGTGGCGGTGAAAGTGGAATTACGACCCAAAGCAATGAACGCCACTAGCCGCCAAGAATTGCGCGCCATTTTGCAGGACATGTTGTCGCGACTCAAGCGCAGCCACTTTGGAATTATTCCAGCCGAAAGCGCGACCGCGCTTGCCAAAGAAGATATTCCAAAGCAAGCGGATAAAATTTCTTCAAGCCAGTCGCACAGCAGCTTGTCCGCGCCCACCGCGCTGGAAAAATTTGGCGACACGGCGCGTGAAAAAGAAATTGATCATTCCAAAGAATCCGCAAGTTTGGAATCTGTTTCCACTCAGACCAAAGACATAGATGCGCAGAACACATCGCCCAAAAAAAATACGCCCAAATCAAATCGCGCCGCCGAGGCCGAAGCCTCATTTGGTCTTACGCTTCGGTTCATTGAAGAAGTTCCAACCGTCACCGGAGTGCGCGCCAACTCCCCTGCCGACAAAGCCAGTGTGCAATTGGGTTGGGTGGTGAAGTCGATTGATGGCGTGGACATGATCGCGGAGAACTCTGACTCCGACACCATGACCGCCAAGTATGTTCAAGAACTTATTTTGCAAGGCGCCGACACTGGCGAAATCGACAGCCAAGAAACGTGGGTCTTTCAAGGCGCGTTGGGCGACACCATTTCCAAACCAATGACGCGCGCGCGCAGTGAAGGAATAAGCACAAAACTAGGGCTTTTGCCGCCATTCCAAGTGCGCTGCGACGAGCGAGTGCTCAGCGCTGAAGAATTAAAATCACTTGGCTTGCCGCAAGACTTCAACATTGTGGTCATTGCCTTCAACATTTGGATGCCCGCGATCGCGCAACAAGTGGACGAGGCATTTCAACGCCACCTCAACGCGGATGGAATTATTATTGACTTGCGCGGAAACCCAGGTGGCGCGGGCGGCATGGCCATGGGCGTTGCAGGCCATGTCTTAGATGAGCCAAAAAGTTTGGGCACCATGCGCACGCGCGACGCCACGCTTGAGTTCAAGGTGAATCCGCGTCGCAGCACTTCCAAAGGCGAGCGCGTGCAACCGTTTGAGGGCCCTGTGGCCATTGTGGTTGATCCACTTTCCGCCAGCACCAGCGAAATCTTTGCCGGCGGTTTGCAAAAACTTGGTCGCGCGCGCGTGTTTGGCCGCACCAGCGCTGGCGCGGCGTTGCCCGCGCAAATGAAGTCGCTGCCTTCTGGCGACGCGCTTCTATTTGCCTTTGCCAATTTCACATTGCCCGATGGCTCCACCATTGAGGGCGTGGGCGTGATTGCCGACGCGCCCACTGGAACACGCCGCGCGGATTGGACGCCAAATCAAGACGCCGATGTGAATGCGGCCGCGCGCTGGATCGCCACGCAGTACCAATCGGTTGAACATCAATAACGCGCGTGGCGAACTACTTGTGCAAAGCGTGCGCTCATCAAAATCGCTTGCATTTGAAGCATTTTTAGCTTCCAAAGACCGCATCATGTTTGGGCGCGCAACACGTATCCGAGCTTTTATGCGCAGATAGAAATTTCAATTTCAAAGGTACACTTGTCGCTCTTCAAAGGAACCCCATGAAATCATTTGCAATTCTTATTCTGTCTGTGGCTTTCTTCGCACCAACATTGCACGCGCAAGGCGACGCTTTTGGTTCAAAGCCAAGTGGCGCACAAGCTCCAACCGCAACGCCAACCGCAAGCCCAACACCACCACCCTCCACACCAAGCGCGCCAAATAAAGTTGGCAAAGGCGACGAACCCGCCGCGCCCGCAACACCAAGCGCAACTCAAAATGCGGCACCCACGCCCAGCTTCATCATCACGCCGCTTACGCCGCAACCCACGGGACCACTTCCAACCGCCAGCGATATTTTCACAAAAAGTATTGAGGCCATTGGTGGAGAAGCAGCCATCCGCAAACACACTTCCATGGTGACCAAGGGAACATTGTCCATGCCCGCGGCGGGCATGTCGGGCAAATTGGAAATCATTACCCTTGCTCCAAATAAAATTCTTACCCTCATGGAATTTCCTGGCGTGGGAAAGATCACCCAAGGCTTTGACGGCACGGTGGGTTGGAGCATGAATCCAATGCAGGGTCCAAGTTTGATTGAAGGATCCATGCTTGAGGAGCTGAAAAAATCCAGCGACATGTATAAAGACCTTGATCCAAGCAAGATTTGGAGCAAAGCCGAAAC
>CAIWNO010000286.1 GCA_903914045.1 uncultured bacterium
ATTGGAAAACCACTCGCATAGCGGATCGTTCTTCACGCCAATCATCGTAGGAACTTTTGCGGATTGTTCGTGCCTGAATTGTGTGATTTGCGCCATGAACTCACCATCGGCAGAGCGGGGCATGCGGGGTGAAAACCCAATGTTTTTATTGCGCTTGCTCCGCCGCCTTCGCGCGCATTCTCCGTACAATCGACGCATGACGGAATCGGCTGCTCCATTGCGGGCTCAAGTTTTACTTATCGACGACGAGGTCGAGCACGCCCAAACCATGGCGGACGCTTTGAAGCGACCCGGCCACATTTGCACCACGGTGCACAATCTGGCGCAAGCGGAAAATGAGCTGCGCAACGGCAATTTCGACGTGATTGTCACCGATCTGGTCATGGACACGCCCACCAGCGGTCTTGATGTTTTGAAACTAGCCAAGACCCATCAGCCAGACGCCGAAACTATTTTAGTCACCGCCCATGGCGATGTTCCCACCGCCAAGGCCGCGCTGCAAGGTGGCGCCTACGACTTCATCGAGAAACCGCTGGACGTGGTTGTGTTTCGAAATATTGTGCAGCGCGCCGCCGAGACCGTGTTGCTGCGCCATCAAAATTCAAGTTTGCGCGGCCAAGTGGACGCCGCCTATGGCTTTGAAGGAATCATTGGAGAGTCCGCGGCCATTCGCCAAGTCATTGCCACCATCCGCCAAATTGCGCCCAGCACAATTCCAGTTTTAATCACTGGAGAAAGCGGCACGGGCAAGGAGCTTGTCGCCAGCGCCATTCATAAACATTCAAAGCGCAAGGACCGCCGCTTCGCAACGTTCAACGCCGCGGGTCAAAGCGAAACACTTTTAGAGGATCAATTGTTTGGCCATGTGCGCGGCGCTTTCACCGGCGCCGACCGCGACCGTGAGGGCGTGTTTGAATACGCCGACAAGGGAACGCTTTTTCTGGACGAAATTGGCGACATGCCTTTGTCCATGCAGCCCAAATTATTGCGCGTGTTGGAAACTGGCGAGCTCATTCGCCTAGGCGCCAACGATCCGCGCAAGGCCGATGTGCG
This sequence comes from uncultured bacterium, assembly GCA_903914045.1. Classification (GTDB taxonomy): domain Bacteria; phylum Planctomycetota; class Phycisphaerae; order Phycisphaerales; family SM1A02; genus SYAC01. Next base: position 1,054 of record CAIWNO010000286.1, read on the forward strand.
CTTCATCAGTGCCACCAATCAGGATTTAAAAAATCGCTCACAAGACGGGCGTTTTCGCCAAGATTTGTATTTCCGCCTCAAGGGCGTGGAGATCAACATTCCATCTCTGCGCGAGCGCCGCGAGGATATTCCGCGCTTGGTCACGCACGCCGTGGGCAAGTGGTGCGCTGAACTTGGTCGGCCACGCCTTGGCGTTTCCCAACCCGCCATGATGCGGCTCACCGCCTACGACTGGCCGGGCAACGTGCGCGAGTTGCTCAATCTCATGCACCGCATTGTGGTGACATGCAATAAAAGCGAAATTGATCTTGCGGATATTCCAGATGACATTCGCTCCAGCGACAATGACAGCGGCGGCAACGTTGGCAGTTTCGCCGGCGTGGGCTTGGACAAGTTGGAGAAGGAAGCCATCCGCCAAACTTTGGCGCTTACGCAAGGCAACCGCGAGCAGACCGCGCAAATGTTGGGCATTGGAGAGCGCACGCTCTATCGAAAATTAAAGGAGTACGGACTTCGCTAGCGCGCTGCGCAGACCAAGTCATATTTCATCATGCCATGGATTTTGTGGAGACACATGACGGCGGAACTTTTGCGGGTTCTGCTGTTGACCACCACGGTCATTGTGGTGGTGGTGGCATTTGGCGCGGCCATTAAGCCGCTGGCGGATAGCTCGCTTGGCTCTGGCAGCGTGGTGAAATATGTGGCGCTGGCCATGATTCCAATGCTGCAGTTCGCCTTGCCATTTTCTGCGGGTTTTGCGGCAACTTTGGTGCTTCATCGATTCGCCGCCGACAACGAATTGGTGGCCATGAGCACCAATGGATTGCGTTACCGCACCATTCTTATGCCGGTGGTCGCGGTGGGCTTTGCGCTTCTGGTTGGCATGTTTATTTTGTTGCACACCATTGTTCCACGCTTCTGGGGAAAAATGCAGGACATGTTGGCACAAGACGCCACTGGTATTTTTATCGCCGCAGTTTCTAGAGGCGAAGCCCTTGAAGTTGGACAAATTAGTATTTACGCGGACACCGCGACGATCGATCCCACTCCGCCTGACAACGGAGCTGAGCAACGTCTGTTACTGCAAGGTGTGGCGGCTTTGCAAAAAAATGGAGTTGGTCAGCCTGCCACTGAATTCACCAGCGAGTTCGCAACGGTGGATGTGCATCGTGGCCGCGAAGGTGTCATTATGAAATTGGCCATGACCAATGGTTCAGGTTTCAATGCCTCCGAAGGCACCGTGGTATTTGTTCCATCAGCTCAGCCTCAAGCGGTTCAACTTGGTCGCGCCCTAGAGGCGGACGCCAAGAGCATGACTTATTTTGAGTTGCAAGATGTCCGCAATGATTTGCCCAATCACATAGAAGTGCAACCCGCGCGTCAGGCCGTGTTGTTGGCACTTACACGCGCGCATATTTGGCAATGCATCGAGCAACAATTGCAAACAACGGGTCGGATTGAATTGGTCGAGGAGGGCGGGCGTCGTTCCTATCAAATCGAGGGCGCAACGCTGGAAAATGACATCATCAAAGCAAAAGCGGGTGGCCAAGTGCGCATCGTGGAACTTGATCGCGCCAAGCCCATTCGCGAGGCGATGTGTTCGCAAGTGGTCATGCCATTTCATTCGGAGGATCTTGTCGCGGGGCGTGTGGATCTGATCGCCACCGCGCCGATCGCAAAAGATTTGCTGCGCTCGCAAGGTCTCTCCTCACGTTGGCCCGCGCGCATTTACGGCCTCAGCGCCGCTCCATGTTCCACCACCGCCATTGGAAAAATAGATTTTGTAGAGTTCACGTCACGAATCCAAGCCCTGTCGGAGCCAAGCACCCATATTCCCAAAGCCATTCAAGCAGCGGGCGCATCGTCCTTAACCAACTTGTTTCGAATGATGAACATGGTGGATGTCGACGCCTTCTCGCATCTCTGCCAGCGCGCGGCGTTGGCCTGGTCCGCTCCACTGATTATTTTATTGGGCGCATCGCTTGCCGCGTGGAAACGCAACAGCCTTCCACTCACCATGTATCTCATTGCCTTCATTCCCGGCATTCTCAACATTGTCATGATCGCCGGTGGTCAGCAAGTCATTCGCGCGGACAATATTGTTTGGGGAGTCATCATTTCATGGTCGGGCAACGCCATTCTGCTTGTGTGCTCCATGTACGCGCTGCGACAGTTGGCGAGAAATTAATCCATGACCATCATCGATCGATATGTCGCAGCGCGCTTCTTGGTGAACTTCGTTCTTTTAGGCGCGGCGCTCTACGTTTTTGGCGTCAGCGTGGATGTGGTTATTCAAGCTTCGCGCTTTTTGGATGCGGCCGACACCGCGGTGGCTGCGGGAAAGTACGGCTCTCGTGTTGTCGCATTCATGATGATGGTGCTTGATTTTCACGGCCCGCGCATCTTTCAATTTTTCCAGTTCATGCTTGGATTTGTCTCCATTGGCGCCATGGGGTTTGCCGTTTCACAAATGCATCGCAACCGTGAACTCACCGCGCTCATGGCCTCGGGAGTCAAGCTTCGCCGATTGGCCTACGTGTTGTTGATCGCGGCGGGGGCTCTGCAGTCCTTGCAATTTGTGAATCAAGAATTCATTCTTCCAAATCTCGCGGCGCGCTTGGTGCGTGATCACAGTGGACTGAAGTACGACACCGTGAGTCGGTTTCCAATTCCCTTGACGCGCGATGGACAAGGCACGCTCATTCAAGCGAGCAGCTTCGATCCCGCAACCAACACGGCCACAAATTTCTTGGCTCTTGAGCGCGATGAAAAAGGCAACGCGCTTCGTCGCATCAGCGCCGCAAGCGCGTTGTGGAATGACGCTGCCAAGAAATGGATTTTTACGCAAGGCTCTGCAATTCGGCCGTTGAAACCTGGCGACACTGCGCAGCAACAAGCGGCGTTCAGCTCACCCGTGGATCACATTGATTCCGATTTAGGTCCGGAAGTTATTTTAAGCCGCCGCTATCGGTTGTACGGCCCCATGCTTTCCACGCGCCAAGTCTTTGAACTCATGGGCCGTGGGGGCGACAATCAAAATCAAGGCGTCCGCCTTCTCTGCGCACGTTTCATGGGACCCTTGGCAAATTTGCTGGTTCTTGCGGCCACCATTCCATTTTTCTTGCGACGCGAACCATGCAACATGTTGGTTCAAAGCGTGCGCGCAGCCGCATTTTCCATTCCCGCCATGATTGGGGCCGCGGTCATGTTGCTGGTTCCAACCGAAGGACTCAGCATTCCAGTCACTGCCGCCATTCCCTTCGCGTTGTTGCTGCCTTTGGCGGCGTATCGACTTACCGAGCTGCGTTCTTAACGCGGGTCCAACCGTCCAAAAGAGAGTCGTCAAAAATAGTCACGTTGCGCTGCGCTTGACGAAGTTGCTTGGCCAAGTTCTCCATTAAAATTCGCTCTTGACCACGGCGCACAGCGCGCTCCGCGCCAGACTTGGCTTGCAGTGCTGTTTCGGGATCGCCTGCAATTTCATTTTCAAAGCGGATGAACACATAGCCATTGTCAATCAACACGGGCGAACTCACTTTCCCTTTTTGCAGCGACCACAATGTCTGGCGAAACGAACTAGGCCAACTTGGATCAAGCCGGCTCACTGGCAACACCAAGCCTCCGCGCGCCGCGGATCGATCAGTGCTCATGTCGGCGGCGACTTCGCCAAACGGTTCGCCAGCGTCAAGCCGCATGCGGGCCTTGGCGCAACTGTCCAAATTTGGCAGCGCCATCACTCGACATTGGCGGCGCGCTCCGTGCTGCGCGTCGATCACCGCCTCAATCGCGTCTGGTGTCACTTTCACATCGTCCTGCACCAGCAAGCGCATGGCGGCATTGCGTTTCAGCAATGATTTCCAGCGCTTTTCGCCTAATCCTTGCGCGGCGCGCAATTCATTCAGCAGCACCACGGCCCGCGCCGGATCGTCCGACAACGACGCCACAAGTTCGCGCTCTTCGGCGTCAAGAAGTTCCTGCGACACCATTTTGCTTCGCGCCGTCACCATGCGATCCAATTGCCGCTCAAGAAAAAGTTCCTCCAGAATAGACGCGCCCGCGCGCTCCGCCAGCAGTGGTCGCAATTCATCCCACGTCACCGCGCTTCCATCCCACAACGCGGGCGGACGCATCACAACTGGTGTCGCTGCAAGCGCGGATGCAGGCTTGTCCACGGTTGCGTTGGTGCCGGAGGCGGTTGCCGCCGCGGCGCTTGAAGCAACGCCGGTGTTGGAAGCGGTGGCTGTTGGTTTTGTCACCGGTGAAACGCTGGCGCAGGCGCATAGAGAACTTGCGCACGCCACCCATGACAGAAATTGAATTGGACATGTGGAGAGTTCGCGCAAGTGCATTCTATTTTTCTTCATGGATCCTTCTTGCATAAGTGATACGCTTCTGTTCAATGTATCGCCTGCAAGCATGTCTGTTGATTGGATCTTTCATATTCGCGCAATGCGTCGCGGGCGCATCTACAAGCGCTCAACTCAACATGATGCGCAACACGCATGGACATTTGTCTCGCGCGTTTCAAGTGGCGCCTTCCAACACTGGCGCTTTCAACAGCAAACCCGCGGGCGCCACGCCAACGAACGTGCCTCAACAAGCGCCAATTCCCATTCATTCAGCATTTCAAAGCAAGGCGGCGGGACAGCCCGTTACTTCAAATCCGGCGCCACAGACCACCGCAACTTCCACGGCCACTTCTACAACCAGCGTGCCAGCAACAATGGCGCCCCCTCCAATGTCGCCGTTGCTTGCCAATCTTGTCAAATCACGCAACCACACATGCTCCTTTGCTGATCGATACTCGGCGTTAGCCAACGCAATGAACGAAATCTCCAAATTGCCATCGGACCAGCAGGCCGCGTATCTAGAACTTGCCAACGCAAGTCGTCAGCGACTTGTGGTCGACGAGTATTTATTCAACAGCGGGCAAGTTCAACACGGCGTTCCCGCGAAGGCCAAGTAAAATTTTTCCGCCACGGAGTTGCGCCACATGCGTAAGCGACTTGGATAATTCCTTCAATTGATCCAAGTTAATCTTTGGCGACAACCAGCCGCTACGTTTCCAACGCTCAAGCATTGGAACATCAATCAAAAGCGCGTCGAAATTTTTGCTCAGCAGGGCGGTGGATTCTTCCACAGACAATCCATCGCACGCCTCAATGGCGTTTGTGTCCCACACGCTTGACCATGTCAATTGTGTCTTGGGTTGCAACCAAAACGGGGTGCTCCATCCAACGCTCAGCACGCGCCACTGGGGTTGCCAATGATTCATCACCAATTCCACCGTCATATTGTCCAAGACCGCATCGCGTAGACCCGCCTCGCGTGAGCGTAGATCGCGCCAATCGTCATCCCCTTGAAAATAGCCATTTTGCCCAATGAAATACAGGGAATGTGGAGTGTCCGTGGCCAAAAAAAACCCTGGCAAACACGCCCAAACGCCAAGCGCCATTCGCAGTGGCTTGAGCACGCCCGTGGTGGAATATTGTTCACGTGTCGCTCTAGTGAACACGCTAGCCATGGCAAGTCCGCACGCCAGAGAGAGTGGTACAGCCAGCGGAATTAAAAATCGGCTTTGCAAGTGCGTTGCAACCATCCAGCCAATCACCATCAATGCGCCGCCAACTGCCAACGCAATTGCGACACGTCTTGTCGCGCGGCGAAACGCCAACGTCACCACACTAATCACGCCAAGCCACGGAAGCGCTCCCCAAAACCATTTCCATGGTTCGCCCGCCGTTGGATTGGTACCCACACCAAAAACAAAAAGTTGATTCCATACCGCAAGCGCGCGTTGCATTGCGTTTGCGTCGCTGGCATGCGCCTGATTCCAACGCACGCTTTGTTCACCGCTCCACCAACCCAACCCAACCAGATTTGTGGCCAATGGAAAAAATAGCGACCCCGTGTAATACCAATTGCGCGCAAGCCATGGTGTTAACCCAATCGTCATGGCTAGAGCGCCCCACGCCATGCATTTCCAATTCAGACATGCACGACCTATTCCAAGCGCCAAGCACGCCATGAGCGCGGGTACCACAAGAATGATTGAACTTAACTTGCTTCCAATCAACACCGCCATGAGCACGCCAAGCATGAAGCCAGCCCAGGAAAGCGACTTTGGTTTGCGCGCAAAAACATTCAAAATACACGCAAATGCAAGCACAATTCCTGATTCACTGTACGCCAACGAGCCCACCACAATCATCCATGGAGTGGACAGCATGGCGCACAGCGCAACGATTCGCGCGACCCGTTCATTCACTCCGCACGTGGTGGAAAAGAGAGCGGCGCAATCCGCCAACACAAACGCCGCCACCAGCAACATGCTGGCATGCAACATCTGGCACGCCACAGCACCGGCCCGCGCGTCGCTGGCCAAACTCATCACATGAAGAAATCCGCCCTCAACAAAATTTGGCATGCCTGAATACGCCAGAAATTCAAGCGGGCGAATCGCGCCAGCCGCCATCCATTCCTTGGGCGCTTGCAAGTGGTATTCAAGCGCGTCGTATCCGCCAAATTCCGTGCTCCACATAACGCCCGGTGAAATACTTGCGGCAATCAACAGCGTTGCAATCGCTCCAAGCGCTGGCCACCACCAAAAAGTATTCACATTGTCTTGCGGTTGCAATTTCCACGCGCGCAACATCAATCGCAGCGCCATGATCCAGCCTGGCACAAGCGCGCCAAACGCAACCACGCCGCGCCACGCTCCCAACAACCCCAGTGTTCCTAGCCATTGATCAACCACCAATAGAATTGCAATTCCAAAAGCAAACGCAAGCGATAGTCCATCTGTGGCACGGTCAAAAACTTTGTCCTTGGCGAACACGCCCAACCCAAACGCGCTCAGCAACCATGCGGCGCATTTCCAACCGCTCAATATCCACACGCGCCATAGTTCCAACCCTTCATTCCAGCCGCCTAGACAAGTGGCCAGCGCGGTTCCGGCCAAACACGCCACAACCGCGTTCCAAGCCAAGGAAGTCCATATCGCTGGTTTCATCTGCAAACAGTATCCCTAAATTTCGCCGTTTGGTTCAGATCTCTCATGCTTTGAAGCCTCTCTAGCCGATTCCATTGCGCGGTTACGGATGACCGTTTGTGCCCCTAAAGGCAATCACTGAAAAGATGGCGACAGGAGGTCGTATGCAAGTTGAAACAACACGGTTTGGCAGCGTAGAGGTAGATGATTCCAGGCTCCTTCATTTTCCAGCGGGGTTACTTGGATTTGGCAGAGTGCATCAATTCGCGCTGTTGCAACCAGATGATCGCGGCGTGTTCTTCTGGCTGCAAAGTATTGAAAGTCCCGACGTGGCGTTTGTGGTCACCGATCCGCGACTGTGGTCGGCGGAGTATTCGGTCTCCATGCGCCGTGAGCAGAGCGAGGAAATTGGTTTGCGCAGCGACACCACTCCAGAAATTTTGGTGATC
>CAIWNO010000287.1 GCA_903914045.1 uncultured bacterium
CCAAAAGAACACTCGCTTGCCAAGAAGGCGGGCCGCGATTGCGCCAATCCATGTGCATGGCCAGTGCGGGACGGCGTGAAAAATCACGGTATCAAATTGGGGATTTATGCCCGCACGTACTGCGCCCCATTGCCATCGAAATGGTCCACCGAATCTATGCGCGGGTGCAAGAATAAATTTCACGACTGCCGTGAATTGCGCGGCGCGAATGCCGTGCGCGTATCCGCGATCGTGATCATCACCAATAAATGTGAAGTCGGCTTGCGTACTGCGCGCCAACTCTTCCACGATGGCGCGTCGATAGTGCGGAAAGAAGTGATACACAACAGCCACTTGCGGGCGAGTGTTAATAGTGGCTTGCTGTGTGGCGTTCATTTCGAGGCTTTCATGCGGCGGCGTAGGGCGCACGCCATCATGGTGGAATTATTTGGCTGAAAACTATTGCACAATGCGTATTTAAACATGCGAACTTGAACATATATTTGTTGCCTGAATTGAATTGGCTGACTCGCGTTCACTAGTGTTCTTTCGTGCGCCGGCGCGACATGTTTGAATGCATTTGCAATTGTGATCGTAACTCGTTGTTTCTATCGGCGATTCTTGAATGACTGCTTCATATCTGGCTTATGCTTTGGTTGCGTGCCAGACAATATTTCACAAAACTTTGTGTCCGGTGCCCCCGACTACGCGCAACACATGCGGGGCGCTACCGCATTGGTCACTGGCGGCGCTGGCTTTATTGGCTCCAACATTGTTGATGCCCTACTTACGGCCGGCGCGCGCGTGCGCGTGCTTGATGATTTAAGCACGGGTGATGCGCGCAATCTTATTGTGAAGAGCACGACGCAACATGCGCAAGACACCCCCAGCCTCGACACGCAATCTGGCGCCATAATCAACGGTGACGCAATTGGGGCCACGTTAGAAAAAATAACCGCGCAACCAAATGGTACGCAACTTATTGTGGGCAACGTCAGCGACGCCCACGCCGTGCGCCGCGCTGTTGCGGGTTGCAGTCACGTGTTTCACCTGGCCGCCATGGTTGGCATTTCGCAAAGCGTGCATGAGCCCGACAAACATTTCAACAGCAACATTCTTGGCACTGAAATTGTGCTACGTGAAAGCGCGGCGGCGAAAGTTTCTAGTGTGGTGTTCACATCTAGTTCCGCCGTGTACGGGCTTACGCCAACAATTCCGTCAAGCGAAAGTGATCCGTTGGTTACGGCAAGTCCATACGCCGCGGGCAAGGCGCAAGGCGAAACGCTTACGGAAAATTACGCGCGCGCGCATAACACCCACGCCGCAAGTTTGCGATTGTTCAATGTGTTCGGTCCTCGTCAAAGCGCAACCGGAGCCTACGCCGCGGCTATTGCGGCGTTTCTGCGCGCGGCGCAATTACGTGAGCCCGCGACACTTTTTGGAACAGGCGATCAAACGCGTGACTTTGTTCCCGTGGCCAATGTGGTCCAAGCGTTTCTGCGAGCGGCTGATCCGCGCCACAATCTGCGCGGTGAAAGATTTAATATTGGCCTTGGCCACGCCACTTCATTAAGGCAACTTCTAGACATGATCGCAGACATA
>CAIWNO010000288.1 GCA_903914045.1 uncultured bacterium
AATTGCGCGCCAAGCGGTGATTGAGGCCAAGTTGCTTGAGCGACTTGGCTTTGACGCCATCATGATTGAAAACATGCATGATTTGCCTTATTTACGCCGCCATGTGGGCAGCGAAATTGTGGCGGCCATGAGCGCGTGCGTGCTGTCGGTGCGTGCCGCGGTGAAAATTCCAATTGGCTTGCAGATTTTGGCTGGCGCAAATCAAGAAGCCATGAGCGTGGCGCATGCATGCGGCGCCGCGTTTATTCGCGCCGAAGGTTTTGCCCTTGCCTCCGTTGCTGACGAAGGTCTGTTTGAGCAAGCCGACGCCGGACCGCTTTTGCGACACCGAAAAATGTTGGGCGCGCAGCGCGTCATGATCGCGGCGGATGTATTGAAGAAGCACGCCAGTCATGCCATCACCAGCGACTTGAACGCCGCCGAGCAAACGCGCACGCTTATTTTTTGCGGTGCGGACTCCATCATTGTCACGGGCAAAGCCACGGGTCAGCCGGTGGACTTTGAGCAACTGGGATTGGTCAAAGAGGCGTCGCGCGTGCCCGTGCTTGTGGGTTCTGGCGCACGCGCCGACAACGCAAGCGAACTTCTTGAAATTGCCGACGGCATTATTGTTGGCAGCGACTTGAAGCGTGGAGGCCGTTGGCAAAATCCAATTGACCCCGCGCGCGCCAAGGCGTTTATTAAAGCAGCGCGCAAGAAATAAAATACGCACGGTGTCAAAAGCGTGAATGGCGAATGTGTTGGAACAAAAAATGAAAATTTTTTTGACCACTCATCCTCCTGCTGTTTGCAATACGCCCGCACCAACTAAGAATTTTCGCGGTCTAACATTAGCTAGGATTACCTCATGAACGTCTGGCTCAATGGTCAAATTCTGCCGCTTGAAAATGCCCACATTAGCCCGCTTGATCGTGGCTTTTTGTTCGGCGACGGCATTTATGAAGTGGTGCGCTTCTTTGACCGCACCGGCATGGCCATGGACGCGCACATACAACGACTCGAGCGCAGTTTACAACTCACACACATCAAGGGATTCAACGCGCGCGAATTGCCCGCACTATGCGAGCAACTTCTGCAAGCCGAGCAGTTGCGCGACGCGTGCGTGTATTTGCAAATCACCCGCGGCGTCGCCGCCACGCGCTCGCACATGCCGCCCGAACATATTCAACCGACCGTGTTCGCCATGGCTTACGCTTCAGGCGCGCTAGACACGCTCACCACGGCCGCGCCTATCTCGCTTTCGGTGCAACCGGATCTGCGCTGGCATCGCTGTGAAATTAAATGCACCAGTTTAATGGGAAGTATTTTGCCAATGCTTGATGGACGCCACCACAACGCGCAAGAGGCTATTTTAATTCGCGACGGATTTGTGAGCGAAGGCTCAAGTTCAAATATTTTTGTCGTGCGCGCAAACAATGTCATCACGCCACCCATCGACACCGACCCATCCATTCTGCATGGCACCATGCGCACATTGGCCATGGACGCCGCCAGGAAACTTGGCTTTGAAGTTTCCATTCGCCCCATTGGAGAAGCGGAACTTGCCACGGCGAATGAAATCTGGGTCACCGGAAGTGGCCGAGTGCTTGCCAGTTGCGTGGCGCTGAATGGCACGGTGTTTAGCGGCGGAAAACCGGCAAAAATGGCGTGCGCCGTCATCAATGGAATGCGTCTTGCGGTGGAAAATCTCCTGGTCAAGACTCCCTAGAATCAAACTCCCATGTCCGCCCTACTCGCCATTTCGGTTGGAAATA
>CAIWNO010000289.1 GCA_903914045.1 uncultured bacterium
GCGTGCGTTGTGCCGTGGATTAGCGGCGACATTATTCCAGCGCGCTATCAAAGCACAATGGATTTCGCCAATGAATTCCGCATGCAAGAGCAACTCAGCCAGCTCTATGTGGCGCTCACTCGGGCCAAGCAAGGCTTGTGGATAGTTGGCTCGCGCAAAGCCAACGGCATGGGCGCAACGCCCGCCGGCATTGTGTACGACGCAATCTGTTCTATGCCCGGCATGCGCCAGCCAGAACTTGAAGATGCGCAGCCTGATGCCGTCAATAGTTCCGCGCCAACATCTGCGCCAACATCCGCGCCAACATCCGAGTCAGCGAACGCCAGCGATGAGGTCGATGACGCAGATATTGATCAATCTGCAATCGCCAAGCCCGCGGTATTTCAGGTAATGACAATTGGCGACGAACTGTGGACACCAAAAAATTCCCATGCAAGCGAAGCGCAAGAGACCGCCACGGAAATTGTGAACGTGTCGCAACCTGCCGCAAGCGCCGTCAAAATTCGCGCGCTCAGTTCGCCCTCGTCCACCCATGAAAGTTTCTCCAACGCCAAGGCAACGCATGCAGCCTTGGCGCGTAATCGCGGCACGTTGTTGGCCACCGAACGCGGCACCATTGCCCATTTAGTGGCGGAAAGTATTCACTGGAGCGACAACTGGAATCCGCAAGCGCCAAACTTTGTAGCGGACTTGGTTGCCAAGGCGCGTGCGCAATTTCCGCAACGCCAAGAATCCTCCATTGAGCAAGTGGTGCGCGACACCATTGCGCAACTCTCCAGCGCAGAAATAAAATCCACACTTGCCAAGCCCGCGTCGCATGCTGCCGTGTTCAACGAGCGCAAATTTGTGCGCATCTTTCCTGACGGCGGCGTGCAAGAAGGCATCATTGACCGCGTTGAATTAATCGCGGCCACTTCGCCCAATCAGTCCGCGCAGTCTGGCTTATCGAACCCGCCTGGTCTGTCTAGCCAGTCTGGCAAGTCAGATACATCTGGCCAATCCAATCAATCAACCAAGTGGCACAGCGCGCGCATTATTGATTTCAAAACGGATTCCTTCAACGCCGCCACGCAAACGCTCCAGCAGTGGAAGCAGGAGCGCGCGCAGCACCATGCGGCGCAACTCAGCGCCTACGCGCGGGTGATCGCCGAGGAGCATTCCATTGCGCTTGAAAATATTTCATTGCACCTTGTGCTGTTGCACGCCAACACCACCGTGCAAACGCAATTTTTACCAACGCCCACTGATTGATAGCATGGTTAGAGTTACGCAACCGTTATGCATTGAACCCAAGGAACCACCATGACCGACTCCGCATCCCGCGACGCCCACGCAGAAACCAACGCCCATCACGCCTCCGTGTGCAAAGCCTGCGCGCTTTCTTCTGCCGCGGGCACAGCAGGTTCTTGCCAAGCAGCTGAGCGACTTGCGCGTGTAGAGGTTGGCTTAAAGCGACTTCACCTTGCAGTGTGGATCACGTTAGTTGTCTTGGTTATTGTTCTGGCATTCGTGGCAGGTCAGCGCACGCAATCCAAAAATGCCATGATGCAAGGTCGCCCTAATGAAAATGGCAACATTGGTCGGCGCAACCCACTTGGACCAAACGGCATGCCAGGTTCAATGCGCGGCATGAACGGTAAACCAAATGGCAACTTTGAAGTTCGCATTGAACGCTACGAAAATGACAACGACGACGGCCCAAATGATGACCAACAAGACGGTGACGGCGATCATGGCAAGTCAAAGAAGCGCATGAGCAATGATGACGCACCAAACCAAAATTTGGACAAGCCACCTCAGCCGCCAATGCCTCCAACCGGCGCGAAATAAATTTCAGCGCGCCCGCGCGCAACTCACCAATGCACTTGGCTGTTGTCATCCACAAGCGAGTAAAA
>CAIWNO010000290.1 GCA_903914045.1 uncultured bacterium
CACACGGCCAGCACGGCGGCCATGGTTGGTGGCGGCAGTAATCCGCGGCCTGGTGAAGTGAGTTTGGCGCACGAAGGCGTTTTATTTTTGGATGAGGTTGCGGAGTTTCCCCGTAGCGTGCTTGAGGCGCTTCGCGAGCCGCTTGAAGATGGTTTTGTCACGGTCAGTCGCGCGCGTGGAACCGCGAGATTTCCCGCGCGCGCGTTGTTGATTGCCGCAATGAATCCAACCGCCCGCGGCGACATGGGGCAGGGTTCGCGCCGCGCCGTGGAGCAATATTTGTCGCGCCTCAGTGGCCCCGTCATTGACCGCATTGATTTACATGTTGAAGTGCGCGCCGTTTCTTTCGCGGCGTTGTCCGGTACTCGTGCGGCAACCAGTACCGCCGAGTTGCGCGAGAAAGTTCTTGTTGCGCGCGCCCGCGCCGTGAATCGCCAAGGTGAAACGCCCAACGCGCGTTTGGTTGGAGTCGCGCTTGATCGCGTTGCCGTGCTTGATGATGAAAGTAGATCTATTGTGCAACAGGCAATGACCGAACTTGGTTTAAGCGCGCGGGCGTATGACAAAATTCGCCGAGTGGCACGCACTATTGCGGATTTGGACGGCGCCGAATTGATTCGCGCGCAGGACATTGCGGAGGCGGTTCAATATCGAATACTGGATCGCTTTCGTCCTAACTCGGAGCCGTTGATTGCTGAAATGGGAATTTAATCCACGCAAGGCGCGAAACTGTGCGCGCATTTTCCGTGAAGAAATGCTTCATGCTTTCGTGCCTAGAAAATTCATCAACGCTTAGCGAGCAACACTGCGTGCTCATTTCCCATGAAGCAATGCCTGATGATTTCGTGCTTATAAAATAAATCCACGCTTGGCGCGAAAAGGTGCGCGCATTTTCCGTGAAGCGATGCTTGATGATTTCGTGCTTGCAAAATCAATCCACGCCTGGCGCAAAACCGCGGCGCATAGTGTTCTCGCAAATCGCACGCGGTTCGGTGAATTGCAACAAGTAGTCGGCGCCGCCGGCTTTGCTGCCCACGCCGCTCATGCCAAAGCCGCCGAATGGTTGCCGGCCAACAAGCGCGCCAGTAATTCCACGGTTGATATAAAGATTGCCCACGCGGTAGTCGCGTTTAGCTTTCTCAAGATTGCTTGGCTTGCGTGAATACACGCCGCCGGTGAGTTTGTACGCCGTGGCGTTGGCAATCTTCAAAGCCTCATCAAAATCGCTGGCGCGAATGACGGCAAGCACTGGACCAAATATTTCCTCGTTGGCCAAGCGGTGCTCGGGGCGAATTCCACTGAAAATAGTGGGAGAAACAAATGGTTTTCCAACGCGCTCCTCTAGCCCAGCGGGCACGGGCAACTGCAACTCAAGTTTGCCTTCGCTTTTGCCAATCTCAATGTAGTGTCGAATTTTGTTCGCGGCCTCTTGATCAATCACAGGTCCAACATCGGTGCCCGGCAACATGGGATCACCCACGGTCAAGCAACGCGTGGCCTCAACCAATCGGTGCAAGAACGCGTCATGCGCGCTGTCCACCACAATCACGCGGCTGCACGCGGAACATTTTTGTCCGCTAAAACCAAACGCGCTTTGGCGCACTCCAAGAACAGCCTCATCAAGGTCGGCGCTGGCGTCAACAATGATGGCGTTCTTGCCGCCCATTTCGCACACAACTTTTTTCACGG
>CAIWNO010000291.1 GCA_903914045.1 uncultured bacterium
AAACTTCGCATCACACCAATCCGTGCGCTCATGCGTGGCCGCTTCCAGAAGATTTTTGCGCGGCGTCAATCAATCGATCAACGCCTTCAATGGTCAAGTTCTCGTACAACGTGTCGTTGAACAACGCCACGGGCGCGGTGTCGCAACTTCCAAGACATTCCATGGCCAGCAATGTGAACTTGCCGTCGTCGCTGGTCTCATGCGGCTCCAAATTCAGGCGCTTGCGCACATGATTCAAGATGGCGTTGTGCCCGCAAATTTCACAGGCAATGCTTTGGCAAATACCAATCACGCACTCGCCCATTTTTTCGGTGGTGAATTCCTCATAGAACGTCACCGTGTCCAGCACATCAGCGGGTTTCAGCGACAAAAACTGCGCGATTTCAATCATGGCTTGATACGGGATTTGTCGGTACGCGTGTTGCACCTCATGCAGAATGGGCATGAGCGCGCCATGCTTGGTGGCGTAGCGTGGCAGAATTTCTTTTTCCCACGTGGCCTTCATCTGCGCCGTCACATACGGTTCAGCGCGTCGCTCTATTTTTTCTGTCGATGATGCTTTGGCAATCCATGCCATGATTCTGCTCCTGAAATAAATTAACGATCAAGTTCGGCGGCGATGATGTTCAAACTTCCAATCACGGCCACGGCGTCGGCAAGTTGATGGCCCTCCAACAACTTGGCGATGCTTTGATAATTCACAAAACATGGCGGGCGGCAACGCGCGCGCCATGGATATTTTCCACCGCCACCCACCACAAAGAAACCAAGCTCGCCATTGGGGCTTTCAACGCAGGAATAACTTTCGCCCAGCGGAACATCCCAGCCACGGTTGTGCATGACCAATTCAAACAACTGAATTGTGCCTTCAATGCTGCCGTACACATCGCCTTTATCAGGAATCACGGTCTTGGAATCGGCGCCAACATTAATCGAGCCGCCAGGAATTTTGTCGATGAGTTGATCAATGATGGCGATGCTTTGCTTCATCTCCTCCATGCGAATCAAGTAGCGCGAGAAGCAATCTCCGGCGCTGGCCACGGCCACGTTGAACTTCACGGCTTCGGCGCCTTGACCATCCCAATTATTTTCAAAGCACAAGTACGGTTCGTTCTTGCGCACATCTCGGCGCACGCCACTGGCGCGCGCAACGGGACCAGTCAAACTCCACGCAATGGCGTCCTCCATGGAAATAGCGCCAACGCCCTCCAGTCGATCGCGGAAAATGCGGTTGCGATTCAGCAGCGACTCAAGGTCCGTCAAAGATTTCGCCATGCGCACATGAATGAAATTTTTCACCATGCGCTTAAAGACTTCATCGTCTGGCAAATCGCGCCACGCACCGCCAACACGGGTCCAATCTGGGTGATAGCGCTGGCCGCTGACATATTCAACAATGTCGTAAATAAATTCGCGCTCATTGAAGCCGTACAAGAAACCGGTGAAGGCACCCAAGTCAAGCGCAGCGGCGCCAGCGCACAGCAAATGGCTTTGCAACCTGCCCATTTCCGCCATGATGGTGCGGATGACTTTGCAGCGCGGGTTCACATCAATGCCAAGCAACTTCTCCACGGAATTGTGCCACGCAATGTCGTTCACAATTGGACTGGAATAATCCATGCGGCTGACAGTGCACACATATTGATTCCAATCATGGTGCTCGCCCAACTTCTCAAAGCCCGAATGCAAATATCCAATGTGCGGCGTCACGCGCGCAATGCGCTCGCCATCTAATTCCAACACCACGCGCAATGTTGTGTGCGTGGCGGGATGCGCTGGACCAAAATTCAATATCCATCGATCGGGCGACTGGACATGGTCCTTCAAGTAGTCCGTATTTTCGACATCAAGTCCGTAGGTCTCGTCGGGCGACAATGTGTAAGGCATGGAACGGCAAGTATAGACAGGAATTTGCATTGAGTCGTGCTGTGATTTTCAAAAATCATGGCGCCTGAACGCGCCCCACGCTCATGTTGCGTGCGTGACATTCATGCGCCACGAGACGGCGCGACCACCTGGTGAATAGCGATTTTTCGGGCACATTACGCTCGAAACAAAGCGCCCATTTTTTTGCCAATCATGCTACTGGCCGCCAGCAGAGTTATGGCCAGCAACGCCATGGCCCACACGCCCATGGCGCTTGCGATCAATTCGCCGTCGCCCAAGCGGTCGTACAAAGTGTAAATGGCTTTGGTGATTGGATAGTCGCTCTCACGCTGCGCCAGCAACAAACTATCGCTGACTTCAAGCATGGAAAAACTAAATGCCAGCAACGCGCCCGCCAACAAATTGGCGGCGACCAGTGGCACCACAATTTTTCGCATGGTGCGAAAAAGTCCCGCGCCCAAACCTTTGGCGGCCTCCTCCAACGACACGCTTGTTTGCTGCAACCCGGCCACCGCGGCGCGCGTCACATACGGCATGCGGCGAATGGCGTAGGCCACCACCAGCAACGGAAACGGATTTGGATTTGCGCCCACAATGTCCGCCACTGGTCGCAGTGGCGCGTTGCGCAACCAATCGCCCCATATTTGTGGAAACACTCCCGCCACGCCATCCAACATGTGTGGCATGACGCCGCCAAATGGCCACTCAAGACTCATGGCGATAAATCCAAACGCCATCACCAAGCCTGGCACCGCCAGTGGCAACATCATCAGCGCGTCAATCATGCCGCGGCCGCGAATGGTTCCGCGCGCGATTAAGCGCGCCGCCACCAAACCAATCACAAGCGCAACAACAGTGGCGCACAGCGACAAAATAAAACTATTGCGAATGCTGCTCACCGCCAACGGGTGCGACATGGCCGTTGACCATCCTTGCAATGTGAATGACCGCGGCAGAATTGTTCCGTACCACTCACCTGGCAAAGAAAGACTTGCAAGAATGGTGCTGATGTGCGGCAATCCCGCCACGCACACCACGCCGCCAACACCCATCCAACACAACAGCGTGCCAAGCCATCCCACTTTTATTTCATGACGGCCAACGCTTGCCTTTGATTGCATGGCATGCGTCTTGCCGCCCACCATGAATTTTCCCGCCACATAGATTGCGATGGCTACCACCAACATGACCGCCACCAGCGCGAATGGACGGCGACTGGATTGCATGTCCTTCAAGCCGTCAAAAATTTGCACGCTTGTCACGTTGCGATATTCAAACATCAACGGCGTTCCCAGTTCCGTGAAACTCCAAATGAACACAATCACCGCGCCTGCGAACGCACCAGGCGTGACCAACGGAATTGTGATGCGGCGAAAGCGCGTCCAAGCGCCAGCGCCAAGATTGCGCGCGGCCTCTTCAAGCGCGGGATCAAGGTTGGCTAACGCGGCGCTTAGATTTAAATACACAATTGGATAAAGCGAAACTATTTCAAGCAACACCACAGCCCAAAATCCGCCGCGGCCCGTGAAATCAATTCCATCTTCAAGCACGCCAAGCTTGCACAACACGGCGTTGAACGCGCCTTCTCGCCCCAGCAAATGGCGCAAGCCAATCGCTCCCACAAATGGTGGCAACACCAACGGCAGCAACAACAAACCCGTCAGTAGCCCCTTGCCCGCAAAATTCAGCCGCGCGGCGACCATGGCCAACGGTGTCGCTAGCAACAGTGTTCCCACGGTTACGCAACACGCGATCGCCAGAGCGTTGAACAATCCCGCGCGCGTCACTGGATCACGCACCACCTCCGCCACATGCCAGAATGTCCACGCTGATCCATCAAGCGTAAGAAACGCGCCACGTAAGACCAACCACAATGGCCACAACAGGCAACTTGCAAGAATTGCCATTAAGAAAAAAAATTGCGCTCGTTGCAAACCGTGTTGAGTCACGCGGGCAGTGTAAGGTCGGCGCCCCTACGCACTCGGTTCAATTGTAATTGAGCAAAATAAATCCAACATCAGATGGACCAACAACACCATCCAGATCAACGTCCGAGCCCGGATCAGTTGTATTCATATTCAGCAACACAAGCCCAAGATCGGTGGCATCAACGACTCCGTTCCCATCCAAGTCGCATTCAAGTCCAAAGCCATTGGCGGAAATCTGCCAGCCCGCGGACACTTGCACCGCTGTCGAACCAGTGTCAACGCGAGTGATTTCAACAACATATTCACCTTGTTGCAGATCGGTCATATGCACAATCTCGATATTGTCCACCGTGGATTGACTGGCCACATTACCGCCGCCGAAACTTGCGCTGGCAGCGTCGCCCTCCAGCGCGACCAAGGTGCTGGCGTCATATAAACCACGGCGGACACGCAAATCCAAATTCGCCAGCGTGTAACTAGCCAAATTGCTTGCCACAACGCGCGGCCATGTGATGACAAAATCAAAATTGGGTGTGAATTGCGTCAGCCGAAAACGCCAAAATAAATGTTGCGACGCGCTCATGGTGAAACTTCCAAACCCAACCGCGCCCGAACGCACAGCATTAGCGGCGACAGCATTCCCATTATTTTTTGTGGCACTTATAATTTGATGCGACATATCAATGTCCAATGCGCCAGCGCCTCGTAATGAATCCAAAGGCTTGGCAGTGATGCCACGTTGCGCCCCGCTTTGCGGCGCTTTGTTGCTCCAACTTGCGTCTCGCGTCGCGCCCGCAAGCAACGCGGCTTTGACAACTTGCTCCGTGGCCATGGCTGACAAACCAGCGGTGGGCGCGCCCGCAAGTTGCGCTTGCTGAAACAGCAACGCCGCGGCCGCGCCAACGGTTGGCGTGCTGTAACTCGTGCCTGAACCAGGCGCAATTATTTCCGGCTTCATTCTTCCAGGCGTGTCACTAGCCGACGCCGTCACGCCCGCGGAATGTTGCAAATCCAATCGCCCAACTGAAAGACCATTGAAGCAATCTCCCATCATTGGATAGCGAATGCTTCCTGTGCCATTGTTCTCACCATTGACCGCCAACACGCCGTCGCGGTACATGATGTAATCCATGCGTCGAACGGCCTCGCGGTCGTAAGTTTCCTTGCCCATACCGTAGGAAGCCAGCCAAGAATTATTGTGCACGCGCACCGATGAATTGGGTTGAACAGCGGGCAGCGTCACGCCGCCGTTAATTTTTAAATTATCCGTAAGCCATTTGCTCACGTTGTAAGCCCACACAGTGCTGACGCCTTTGGCCATGCTTGTATTGGCGCCATATAAATAACTCGCGACATAAGTCGCATGGGAACTGATCGCATACGGCGTGTTCATGCGCGTCACGGTTTTTCCTGTGAACTCACTTTGCGAAACATCGGGCGAGTACGCGGTGGAATCCGTCGCCAATGGGGACTCCACTTGCACAACACCAATGCCCACGCCCGTAGGAGTTGCGCTACCTAGGCGCGCAACAAGCGCGCTGTAGCCAGTGCTGTCCGCCAATGCGTTGCATGGCGCAACCATGAATCCCATCAATAGAAGTGTGCGGCGAGTGTCAAACATCAAACGGGTTCCAAAAGTTGTTTAGAACTGTCTTTCCAAGCGCAAATACACAACACTTTGGCCTACTGACTGAACTATGACACTGTGAATACGGTGTGCAAATTAAATTCAACAAAAAACTGAATTCATGCAAATAGATACCTTTACCGCATGAAACCCTTGGTCATTATCACGCAACCCCTTTCAAATCAGCCCACTCAATGGCTTGCCACCATGTGCGAGGTGGTTCAAGCGGCTCCAGGCCATGCCAATTTCATTGCCGCCGCACCACGCGCGCAAGGTCTGGCCATTCGAACGGCCACGTGTGTTGATGCAAAATTATTGGAGCAATTACCACAACTAAAAGTGATCGCGCGTGCTGGCGTGGGCTTGGACCACATTGATCTTGCGGCGTGCAAGGCGCGCGGCATTCGCGTGGTGAACACGCCCGACGCCAACACGCAGGCCGTGGTTGAATATGTCATGGCGCTGGTGTTTGACGCCATCCGTCCACGCGTTTTTTTAACCACCCCGGTGAACGCCACTCAGTGGGAGCAAGCGCGTGACGAACTCACCGCGGCGCGTCAGTTGAACGAAATGACTTTCGGCATTCTTGGCTTGGGTCGCATTGGCAAACGATTGGCGCACGCGTTGCAGGCTCTGGGCTGCAAAGTATTGTTCCATGATCTACTTGATATTGAAAGCGCGGCGCGCCACGGCGCCGCGCCCGTGACTGCGCAAGCCTTGTTCGCGCAAGCGGACATTCTTTCCATTCACATTGACGGCCGCGACAGCAATTGCAATTTCGTCAACGCGCAACTCATTGACACGCTAAAACCAAACGCAACATTCATCAACACCAGCCGCGGGCGCGTTGTGGACCACCATGCCTTAGCGCGCTTTTTGCACGCCAACTCCGCGGCGCAGGCCCTGCTTGATGTGCATGATCCAGAGCCATTTCTTGCTGATTCCCCCATGCTTAGCCTAGCCAACGCGCATCTGGCGCCTCACCTTGCAAGCCGCACGGACACCGCGGTGCGCAACATGAGCTGGGTGGTGCGTGATCTAGTCGCCGTGCTCAACAACAGCGCGCCACAATTCGAGGCTTGAAATCCGCGCGATGCGAATTCCGTAACCGACTTATAGTGTCCGCTTGCAACCATTGGTTCACAATCATTCATGCGTTCAAAATTTGCACAAGCGCCGTGCCGTCAACATACTCAACCAATCAAATGTGGAAATACAATGAAGTCAGCCATTCAACATATTCATGCCCGCCAAATTCTTGACTCGCGCGGCTTTCCAACCGTCGAATGTCAAGTTACTCTTGCCGATGCAACCATAGGCTGCGCCGCCGTTCCTTCTGGCGCCAGCACCGGCGAAAATGAAGCCGTGGAATTGCGCGACGGTGACAAGAAAAAATACCGCGGCAAGGGCGTGCTGCAAGCGGTTGAACATGTCAACGTGAAAATCGCTGGCGCGCTCAAGGGCTTGAACGCGCTTGATCAATCCACCATTGATCGGCTCATGATTGATCTTGATGGCACGCCCAACAAGGCCGCGCTTGGCGCCAACGCCATGTTGGCCGTCAGCCTTGCCAACGCGCACGCCGCGGCTGCCCATTCACATCAACCGCTGTACAAATATCTTGGTGGCGATGGCGCAATGACGTTGCCCGCGCCCATGCTGAACATTCTCAATGGTGGAAAACACGCGGATAACACCGTGGATTTTCAGGAATTCATGATTCAGCCCATTGGCTTTGACACCTTCCAAGAAGCCCTGCGCGCGGGCGTAGAAATTTATCATGCGCTCAAGGATGTGCTGCATGAGAAGCATCTTTCAACAGCCGTCGGCGACGAAGGCGGCTTCGCGCCAAACCTGAAACGCAATGAGGACGCGTGCGATCTCATCGCCACAGCGGTGGAAAAATCCGGCTACGAACTTGGACGCCACATCATGATTTGTCTTGACCCTGCCACCAGCGAATTGGTGAACGAGGCCAAAAAAGAAAATAAAATCGGCTACAAGTTTTTTAAGAGCGATCCAAATCGCGTCGCCAGCAGCGAGCAGATGATCGACATGTGGAGCGAGTGGCGCAAGCGTTGGCCCATTCGCTCCATCGAGGACGGTCTTGGCGAAGATGATTGGAGTGGCTGGAAATCCCTGACCACGCGTCTGGGAAAGACCACGCAATTGGTCGGCGACGATTTGTTCGTGACCAATCCCAAGTTCCTCTCGCGCGGCATCGGCGAACAGTGCGCCAACGCCATCTTGGTCAAGGTCAATCAAATTGGCACGCTCACCGAAACATTGGAAGCCGTGTCCATGGCGCAGAAAGCTTCGTTCAACGTCATTCTCAGCCATCGCTCGGGCGAAACAGAGGACCACACCATTGCGGATTTAGCCGTGGCCACCAATTGCGGACAAATTAAAACCGGCGCGCCATGCCGCAGTGATCGCACCGCCAAATACAATCGACTGCTTCGCATTGCGGAGGAACTTGGCGCGCACGCGCAATTTGGCGGACGCGCGCTTCGCTAAACGCTGGACTGTGTTTGCAACGTCGGGTCACGCTGACAACTGTGATCGTAAGCATGAATGTGCAATGTGCAGAACGCTTACACTGACATTCACGCACTCATAGACACCCACATGTCCACACCAATTCATCCAATTGAGCGGCAAGAACTGAAAGATGTGCCTTCGCAAGTCATCACAAAGTTGCTCATGGTGTCGCGGCGTTTGTCGGAGTCCAGTGAACTTTCCGTGGTGCTTTCAACCGTCATTGACGCCCTGCGGGATTTATTGCATGCCGAACGCGCCACGGTTTTTGAATTTGACGCCGAAGCCAATCAACTTTTTACGCAAGTTGCGCACGGAATTGCAAAATCAGGTCCTGGCGTTATTCGCATTCCGGCCAATCGCGGCATCGCCGGCGCTGTCGCGCAATCAAAGGAACTCATCCACATTCCAGACGCCTACGCGGACCCTCGATTTATTCATGACATTGATAAAGCCACGGGATTTCGCACGCGCAATATGCTGGCCATTCCATTGATTGATCACGAGGGCAGCTTGGTGGGTGTGGCGCAAGTGCTCAACAGCCTTCGTGGCTCCTTCACCAAACAGGATCAGGAAATCGCGCTTGGACTTTCCGCTCAGGCAGCCGTGGCCATCCGACGTGGTCGACTCATGGAAGATCGCGTGGCACGCGAGCGCATGGAACGCGACTTGGAAGCGGCTCGCTCCATTCAACAAAGCACATTTCCAAACGCCTTGCCGCCCATGCAACATTGGCAAGTGGCGGCCGCAGGAATTCCAGCTGAACAATGCGGCGGCGACGCGTTTGATGTCATTCCACTTGTCAACAATGTGATCGTGCAACCCGATCAAGCCCCAGATGAAATTGTTTTACTGGTCGCCGACGCCACTGGTCACGGCATTGGATCGGCGCTTTCCGCAATGCAAGTCCGCGGTATGTTGCGCATTGGACTTCGTCTCAAGCAAGGCGTTCGTCGCATCGCGGAAGAGGCCAATCGTCAACTCTGCCAGGATTTGCCCATGGGACGCTTCGTTACGGCGTGGTACGCGCGCATTTCGCTGCACAATGGCGTTGTCGAAAATTACGCAGCCGGCCAAGGCCCCATCATTCATTATCGAAGGCGCGAAAATGATTTCATTACCCTGCCAACAGACAATGCGCCGCTGGGCGTGATGATTGACGACCTCACAAGCGATACCACCGTGATCACCATGCATCACGGGGATATTCTGATCGCCTTAACCGATGGCTACTACGAATCCGAAGGCACAAATGGCCAGCAATATCAAGAACAACCCGTGATGGATTTGGTGCGCCAACACCGCGATCAAAGCGCTGATTTTATTTTGCGCGCCATCAATGATTCCCTTATGGATTGGACCGCCGGCGCGCTAGCGGCCGATGAT
>CAIWNO010000292.1 GCA_903914045.1 uncultured bacterium
CTCGATCTCGGATCACGCCCACGGCCGCTTCAAACGCGATGAACTTTCCAAGTTGGCTCATATCAATTCCATAACAGTCAGGATAGCAAATTGGCGGCGCCGAACTTGCAATCACAATGCGCGCGGGCTTCAAGCGGGCAAGCATTGTGATGATGGAGTCGCGCAATGTTGTGCCACGCACAATGGAGTCGTCCACCATGACAAGCGTGTCGCCCTCGCCAACAACACCGCGCGTGACATCATAAATATGCGTGACCAAATCGCGCCGAGCCGCGTCGTGCGTAATGAAGGTGCGCAAGCGTTGATCTTTGTGCGCCACTTTTTCCACGCGCGGCAACATGCCAATGGATGTTGAAAGGTCCAACTCCGTCAGCGTGCCAGCGCGCAATTTGCCAGTTAAAGCCGCAATTTCACGCTTATGGATATGTTGCTCGACCTCTTTCACCAAGCCTAGGAATGCGGGCTCGCTGGTGTTTGGAATAAATCCAAAAACAATTTTAGAGAAGTCGGCGCCTGTTTGTTGCAACACAGGTTCGGTCAAATTGCGACCAAGTTGTTTGCGCTCGTTGTAAATGTCTGGGTCATTGCCGCGGCTGAAATAAATTCGCTCGAAGGAACATTCCAAGCGCTCGGCGGGCTCGCAAAATTGTTCGTGAACCACAACGCCATCCCTACGCACAATCAACGCATGTCCTGGTTCAAGCGCTTTCACGGATTCAGGCGAAACATCAAAGACGGTGGTCAGCGCGGCGCGCTCACTTGCGGCCGCCACCACATCGTCGGTTTCCAAAATAAAGACGGGGCGAATTCCGTTCGGATCGCGGCAGACAAAACAATCGCCGTGACCAAGCAAGCCAACAAAGACATAGCCGCCGTCAAAATCGGCGGTGGCTTTTGAAAGAACGCGCGTGAGATTCAATTCCTGCGCAACGGCGTGCGCCAATTCAACACCGTCTAAGTTTTTCAAGCTGCCCGTACCCACGCTGGCGCGCAATTGATCATGCTCAACATCAAGGAAATGACCTATTTTTTCAAGCACAACACCCGTATCGGTGTCACCCACGGGATTCAGTCCATACGCCGCAAGCGTTTGAAAAAGTTCCGTGGCGTTGGTCAAGTTGAAGTTGCCGCACACGGCCAAATTGCGGCTGGCAACATTGGAGCGGCGGATATACGGGTGGCACACATTTTCACCGCGGCCACCGAATGTTCCATAGCGAAGATGCCCAAGCATGACTTCACCAAGCATGGGAATGCGGCGCTTCAGTTCCAGCGGATCCATGTTGCGCAGATCATGCTCAGAAATTTTTGAGGCAGGCCCCAGAGCCGCGTCAAAGATTCGCTCAATGGGACTTCGCTTGCTGTTGCGAAGCCGCGAAAGAAATGGTTCGCCCGCCGCCGTGTCAAATTTCACGCTGGCAATTCCTGCGCCATCTTGCCCGCGGTTGTGTTGCTTCTCCATGAGCAAATATAATTTTCGAAGTCCCCACAGTGGGTCGCCGTGAA
>CAIWNO010000293.1 GCA_903914045.1 uncultured bacterium
GGAGTGGTGGCCACAATCAGCGCCGCAAGTCCGGATGGCAGACTTGGTCGCCCCAGGCTCATGCACAACAAACCATTTGCGCCAAGCATCATGAACGCGCCCACTAGAAATGCGCCGCGCCAAAATGAGATGTTGGCCAACCAACGAAATTGAAATTTTCCAAGCGCGGCCAAGATCAGCATTAAAGTTGTGCCGGCCAAAAAAAATCGTGAGCCGCCCACAAAGAGCGGGGGGATTTTTGTCACGGCGATTTTCATTCCTAAATACGTGCTGCCCCAAATGACATACACCAATCCGAAGCATGTGATGGTCATGGCGACTGGTGCGGAAGATTTGGAATTCACTTGCGGACCCCACAAAATAAAGCGTTTTTGGGGCGCGTTTGAGCGTGTGCAACTGGTCTTTGCGCGCGTGCATTCATCAAGAACGCAATAGTAGCGATGACTTCGATCTTTATATAAAATTCCCTATGATGGTTGTGGCGGATTGCCGCCTATGGTTGTGTTCATGCTTGAAAGGATCCCATGTCTTCATTGAAATCAAACACTTCTGATCACGCCAACGCTGCCGCGCAGCCGCCCGCAACCGCGGCGCGCGACGTGAACCCGGAGGCGGTCACGCTTTCGGGCTATGAAGTTGAGCAGCAATACGGTCCGAACATTTCAACCACCGACGCCAAGGATGCAACCAGGCCGCACGCGCGCATTGGACAACCTGGGCAATTTCCATTCACGCGCGGCGTGCATCAAACCATGTACCGCAATCGCTTGTGGACCATGCGCCAGTTCGCTGGCTTTGGAAGCGCGGATGACACCAATAAAAGATTTAAGTACTTACTGGATAATGCCAAAGGCACCAAGGCTAACACGGGTTTGTCCACCGCGTTTGATTTACCAACGCTCATGGGCCGTGACTCCGATGACCCGTTGGCGGCTGGTGAAGTTGGCCGCTGTGGCGTGGCCATTTGCACCATTGACGACATGCACCGTTTGTACGCCGACATTCCTGTGGGCGAAGTCACTGTCAGTCAAACGATCAATGGACCAGCGTGCGTGATTTGGGCCATGTATTTGGCCATGGCCAAGCAACGCGGCATTTCATGGAATTCGCTGGGCGGAACGCTGCAAAATGACATTTTGAAAGAGTTTCACAGTCAGAACGAATTCATTTATCCACCAGAGGCCAGCGTGAAGTTGGTGGTGGACACCATTGAATTTGCGGCGCAGAACACTCCCAAGTGGAATTCCGTTTCTATTAGCGGCTACCACATTCGTGAATCTGGTTCCACGGCTACGCAAGAGTTGGCATTCACGTTGCGCGACGGCATGGAATATGTGGAGGCGTGCATGAAACGCGGCCTGGATGTTGATTCATTCGCGCCTCGATTAAGTTTCTTCTTCAATAGCCATAATGAGTTCTTTGAGGAGATTTGCAAGTTGCGCGCGGCGCGGCGCATTTGGGCCAATGCCATGCGCTTTCGGTTTGGCGCAAAGCAAGAGCGCAGTTGGCTTATGCGCACGCATGTTCAGACCGCGGGCTGCTCGCTGACCGAGCAGCAGCCCATGAACAATATTGTGCGCGTGGCTTATCAAGCGCTCGCGGGCGTGCTTGGCGGTTGCCAAAGTTTACATACCGACAGCATGGATGAAACTCTTGGCTTACCAACGGAGGCCGCGGTTCGCGTTGCGCTTCGCACACAGCAAATTCTGGCGCATGAAACCGGCGTGCATCGCACGGTGGATCCGCTTGGCGGAAGCTGGTTTGTGGAGGCACTCACTGATCGCATGGAAACCGATGCCAATGAATTCATTAAGGAAATTGATGACATGGGCGGCGTGGTGTCCGGCATTCATAAGGGCTATTTCCGCAGGCAAATTGCGGAAGCCAGTTACCGCTTTGGTCAGGAAATGGAGGCGGGCGACCGCGTGATTGTTGGCGTGAACGCGTATCCAGAAGGCAACGAAGATCGTCAAATGGAGATCCTGCAAATTCCGCATGAGGTGGAGTCGCAGCAGAATGATCGCCTTGCCAAATTCCGCAGTGAGCGCAACGCCGACTTGGCCAAGAAAGGTCTTGATGGAATTCGTGCGGCCGCTCGCGCCGGCGAGAATGTCATGCCATCGCTTGTGCAAGCGTCGCTTGATCGCTGCACGCTTGGCGAAATGGTGCAAGCCATGGCCGATGTTTATGGTCGTTATGCGGGCGGCCCTGAATGGTGATTCGATATTTGCTGGCGTGCGTGGTTGGCGCCATGCTTGCGTTCACATGGGGCGGCATTGCGTGGGGAAATAATCTGTGGTCATGGGCCATGAAGCCAATCATCGCTCCTGTTGAATTGTTGAGCGCGGTGCAAATGAACATGAGCCAAAGTGGCGCGATGTTGTATCCAGGTTTTCCTGTGTTACCCGCCACGGCAACTGCCGCGGAAAAAAAAGCCAGCGATGATGCGACAGTTGAGGCGTACAACAAAGGTCCGGTGTTCACGGTTTTGTTTCACAAGGACGGCGCCGACATGAGCGATCCACGCGTGTTTGTGCGGGGTTTTCTCATAGAATTGTTCGCCACGGCGGCGTTGGTTGCGCTGATTGGATTGGGCGGATCAGGACACGGACCGCTGCGGCGATTCATGGTGCTGCTGGCCGCGGTTGTCTTTATGAATATGGGCGTGCATTTGGTGGCGTGGAACTTTATGTACGTGCCCACTGATTGGACATTGGCCATGATCATGGATAGCGCGGTCACGTGGACGCTCGCTGGTTTGCCCGCGGTGATATTTTTAAGATCAATGCGCGAAGGCGACACGCTTAAGGAATTTCAATCAGCGTGAGTCAGATTAGCGTCACGTCTACATCTCCACTTCAACAACCAGGCACGCCACACGAAGGTGTCGCACGCGTAATGTTGGCGGCCACTATTGGCAACGTGCTGGAGTGGTACGACTTCGCGGTCTACGGATATTTAGCCACCACGCTGGGACCGCTTTTCTTTCCCAACGAAAGCCAGACGGCGCAAACACTTTCCGCGTTCGCAGTGTTCGCGGTGGGCTACCTCATGCGGCCAGTTGGCGCCATGGTGCTTGGACCAATTGGTGATCGCTTTGGTCGCCGCGCCATGCTTGTGATCAGCGTGACATTGATGGGGCTTTCAAGTTTGGTCATGGGATTGCTTCCAACATTCGCGCAAGTTGGTTTGGCGGCGCCCGTGTTGATGGTGTTGTGCCGCATGGGCCAAGGCATGAGCGTAGGCGGCGAATACACCGGAAGTATGACGTATTCCGCCGAAATAGCGCCAATTCGCTGGCGCGGCACATTGAGCAGTTTGGCAACAGTGGGTTGCCTGACGGGGTTCTTGTTGGGCTCCGCAACGGATTGGATTTTAAAGGAGCAACTGAGCGCCGAGGCAGTCAGCGCGTGGGGTTGGCGCATTCCATTCTTGCTTGGTCTGCCCATTTGCGCTTTGGCAATTTGGCTGCGATCAAGTTTGCCCGAGACCCAGAGTCAAAGTGCGAAAGAAGACTTGAGTGTGGGCAAGGTCTTCAACGACATCACGCGCAATTATCGCAAGGCGTTCGAAATTATTTCCATTGTCACTGGCGTCAACATTGCGTTCTATTTGTTCTTTGTGTGGGCGCCGGATGTATTGGAGCAGGGCGTTGCCAAAGGCGAGCCATGGGTGCAAGGCTTCAACACCATGTCAATGGCGTATCAAATTCCGTTGATCCTGGCTGGTGGTTGGTTGAGCGATCGTTTGGGACGCAGATCAGTAAGCATTGCATGCGTGTTGATGTTGCTGATTGTGTCCGTGCCTGCGATGCACTTGTGTCAATCTGGAATCAAAATGGAGTTTGCCATTGGACAAGCGCTGGTGGGAATTCCAATTTCAATTTTGTTTGGCTTGCAAGGCGCAATGATTGTGGAACTCACGCCCGCCGCCATTCGTTGCAGTTTGTTTAGCGTGGCCTATTCGCTGGCTATCGCCTTGTTTGCGGGCACTTCTCCGCTTATTGCCACATGGTTCCTGGAGTCATTGAAGTGGCAATGGGGGCCCGTGACCTATTTAATGGTGGGTTTATTGGTGAGCCTTTGGACGCTTTTCACGCTGCCCGAAACGCATCGCCAGTCATTGGTTGAACTGAATTCCGCGCGCTGAAGCATGGGCGCGGGCGCGTTGCAAAGAAGGCAACTCACTGTCGTTGCGAATTCCCTACTATCTCAAACTATGGCAGCCTTTCAAAGTCCAAAGGGAACGCGCGACTTCTATCCAGATCAAATGGCGCTGCGTCGCCATGTGGAAAATATTTGGCGCAAGGCCAGCGTGGATTGTGGCTTTGATGAGATCGAAGGTCCCACCTTTGAACATTTGTCCTTGTTCACCGCCAAGAGCGGTCCGGGAATTGTCAGCGAACTTTTCTCATTTCGCCGAGCTGGTGGCAGCGATGATTACGCGTTGCGCCCAGA
>CAIWNO010000294.1 GCA_903914045.1 uncultured bacterium
CACCGCAATGACAACCCGCGGACCAAAGATGCGGCCGTGACCATTCACCTTGCGGATGAAATACGCCAGCATGGCCTCGGTCATTTCAAAGTCGGAGATCACGCCGTCTTTCAGCGGACGAATGGCCTGAATGGAACCCGGCGTCTTGCCCAACATTTCTTTGGCCGCGAAACCCACCGCGGTGCCATCGTTTAAAACCTTGTTGGTTCCCTTGCGAACAGCAACAACGCTTGGCTCATTCAGCACAATGCCTTCGCCACGCACGCAGACCAAAGTATTGCAGGTACCAAGATCGATACCCATGTCAACACTGAACCAACCTAATAAAGATTTCAGACCCATCTGAGTTCCATTCCTTTTCCTATGTCCGAACGCTTCGGAGAAAATCCGTTGGCGCGCAACGGGTCGCTTTTGTTGTCAATTGCGCAGTCACTTGCCTTTGTATTCAACGTATTCAAAAGCGCCGCTCTGAGAGGTTCCCGAAGTGATTTCGATATTTTTCATCGCGATCCATCCACTTCCAATCAGAAGTAGAAGAACGCTGGCCGCAAGTAGCGCGGAATAAATATTCAAGGCTGGTTTTCGTTGAGGAATAGCTGAATTAAATTGGCTCATAGAAAAATCTTTTCAAAAGTTACTCGCCTTTGCGGGCGATGGCACGCAAGCCGGTTCGAACATTTCCCTTGTCAGCTTGCTCAAGTTCAACCACACCCACCGCGCGATTCACATCGACGGTGGTAATGCGCAAATTGCCAATGTATTTACCGCCATCAGCGATGCTCATGACCCAGCCAGCTTGAACACCATCACGACTGCCAGCGTTGATTTCCGCCATGGTTGAATCCGCCCCGCGTCGCACATTGATAATGGTGGCGCTCAAGGAACGATCCGCCGGAATTTTTGCCTCACCATTCACGCCACTGGTGGCGCCTAGTCTTGCCTGCGGCAAAGCGCCTGCGTACGTTCCATATTTCTTCAGCTGATCATTGGCGCTCTTGGCGTCCGCGGAGGTCTTATCTTTTTCATCATTGGCCTGCTTCAATTGCTCCTGCGTCTGACGCAATTGCGCCTTGACCACTTCGCTTTCACTTGTGAGATTGGCCACTTGATCATCCAACTGAACATTGTCGCGCTCGGCTTTGGTCAGGCCAGTTCGCAACGTGACCAATTCCTTTGAAACATTGGACACCAATTCGCTTTTAATTTTATCGCTCTCGGTTAAGACCTGCAGATTGCTAGCAAGGCGATCCAACTGCGCCTTGTTGCTGGAGATCATGCCATTCACCAACGCGACATCGGCTATGGCCGCGTCGCGTTCAATCTGAACTTTGGCTAATTTAATTTCCAAATCTTTCGCCAGATCTTGAACGGCGCGGACCTCAGTTTCTTGAAGCCGTTGCGCAACGTCCTTGGCTGCCATGGCGCTTTTGGCCAAGGCTTGCTCATCAATCCAACGTCGTTTAAACGTGTCATCATTCGCCGTGTTCAGCATGACAAGCGGAACAAGCGCCACGGTAAGAAGAGATGTCAACACAACAAAGATCTTGGTCAGAATATGCACAGGCCAAACTCCATGAAAGGTATCCAAACGGGTCTCAGCAGCCTACAGCCCCCACATGGTCAGATATTAACCAAAATGTGATGGCTTATGTTAGTGGGGCGTTTGTATTTTTAAATCTTTTGGAACCGTAGTTTCGGGCACCATGGCGCTGCCGGAAGCGCCGCTATTCAGGGGGGAAGTCTGCATTGGAATCATGGTTTGACGCCGCAAAATGCTTCCCGCCGCGGCGACTTGCACCTCTGGTTCGCGGTCTCGAAGCAATTTGGAAAGTATGGGTTCCGTGGCCGCGCCGCCAACCACTCCCAATAATTTTGCTCCCAAAATACGCACACGCAAGTTCGGGTCGCGGGAAGCCAACACGCCTAGATCCGCCAACCCAATCGGTGGCGGACTCAGAATTTGACAGCAAGCGATCGCCGCAAAAAGCCGAATTTCAATCGGACGAATGTCGCTACCTTCCGCCTCGATCAAGCGCTGCAACATGGACAGCGAACCTTGATCACGAAGCCGGCTGGAAATTTCGCAGGCCAACTCAATGCACTCGCTTTGATCAGATCTGAAAAAAAGCGCGGCATGAATGGGTTCGATTTCCGTCTCATCTCCCAGTTGAACCATGGCCTCGGCTATTTGTAAATTCACAATTCGAACCGCTGACGGATTGGCGCGGTTCATGGGTCTATGCGCGGCATCCTTTAACAAGATCAGCGCGGATTTATTTCCAAGCTCGCCCAACACGATCGCGGCGTTGCCACGCAACTGCGCGCTTTGCGAGAAAATCATCGCGGCCAAAGGCGATGGATCGGTTTCAACTCCGCAGCGATCCAATGCAAGAATGGCCGCGGCGCGGACGCTGTCATCGGGGTCCAACTTCAGTGGTTCAAGCAATGGTCCAGCTCCCGGCATGCGAACTTTAGCGACGCTCATGGCGGACACAAACCGCACACTGGCCTCGCGGTCGGCCAGTCCTCTGCGAACCGCGGGCTCAAAGATGGTCATGTCATATTGCATCGCTTCAATGGAGTGCGCGCGCAACGACTTGTCGCTTTCGCGCGAGGCATCGCTTAACACACCGCGCGCGTTGCGCACGGCATCGTTGGAATTGGAAACAGGAATCGGCGCTTTGGGCTCGCCTTTGCGCGAGAGTGATGCGTCATTGTTTGGCGTGGCACTTTGATCCCTGCTGCTCCACGATGGCACTTTCCCCTGCTTTGTGTCGCTGCACGACACCATGCACACGCATGCCAGACACACCAGCGCAATGGAACCCACAGTTGGGGATCTCATTTGCATGGTCTTGGGCCAGCAACACATGAAGCCTGCGGTAAAAAACATGATCCACGAGAATACATCACCAATCGTGGCGTATGTGGTTCGTATTTTTTCCAGTGGAAGCGACGCCAGCATCCAACCTTCCTGTTGCGCGGGCAAAGTCATTTCAATGCGTTGGCCGCGGATATCAAAGGCGCCGCTGATTCCTGAGTTCACCACCCGCAACATGGATCGACGCAATTCCACGCAACGCCAACGAGCGGCTTGCTCATGATGGCGACGCGCGGGGTCGAACGAACCAAACCAACCATCGTTGCTCAAGTTCACAATCACATCGGCGCCTTCGTCGGCGTTGACCAAACTTCGAGTCGCGCGCGACACGGTGTCCTCAAAACAAATTGGCACCGCCAACGAAACACGGCGAGACGCTGTTTGCAGCGTAAGCGTGCGCGGACGATCGCCAGTGGAAAGATCAAACTCCATTCCACGGCCGCCAAAATCCAACATGGCTTGCTCAAGCGCTTTCCAATATGAAATGTATGGCATGGTTTCACCGAAAGGAGTGAGCACAACTTTGTCCACGCGCTCGTGACGGCCACCGCTCTTTAATAAATATCCGCTGTTGTAATGTCTGTTCCAGGCGTAGCGATTGCCTTCAATGCGCAACCCTTCGTATGCGCCGCTTCCCACAAGCAATGGCGCGTTGTCATTCACCAGTTTTTCAAGTTGCAAACTCAATGTGTCCGCCGGCCAAATTCCCCTTTCGCGTTGCAACATAATGGCGTCGCTTTCAAGACCCACGCCTGGCAAGACGGTTTCCGGCCACGCGATTAAATCGGGCTTTTGACCGCGGGATTGCAGCGATTTCAACGCGTCGGTTGTGGCTTTAAACGCGCTGTCAAATTGATGTTGTTGCATGTCGCGCGTGGGCGCCATTTTGTTGCTTTGCGCAACATTGGTTTGAATCACAAGCACTTTGAACACGTCGCACTCTTTGGTGGATGGCGCGCGGAAAAATCC
>CAIWNO010000295.1 GCA_903914045.1 uncultured bacterium
CGACAAAATCACCGTGACAAAAAATCCAGGCAAAGACGCGGGCACCACAATTGACGCGTCCCATGTCACGTTCCGCTCTGGCAACACGCCCATTTTCTATTGGCCATATCTGCGTGGAACACCTGAAAAAACAGTGCTTCCGGAAATTTCCGCAGGCTACGACGAGTATCGCGGCATGGCCATAGGCACACGCTGGGATTTGTGGGCGTTGCTGGGCTACGACCCGCTTCCTGGAATTGAAGCCAAGTTGGTCAACGACATTTATACGCTCAACGGCGTCGGCCTAGGAACAAAGTTCAGCGGACTTGGCGCCAACATGAACTTGTACGGCTTCTACGACTTTGAAAATATTGAGCAAGCGTCCACGGGTCAAACCTACACATCCACTTTGAAATATCGCGGCTTGATCGACGGTGATTACACCTATCTCATTGATGAACATTCGCTGCTGCAAGGATCGGTTGCGTGGACAAGCGACGGCGCCTTTGTGAATACGTTTCGCCAGAACGACTTCATCAATCGTCTTGAATATGAAACCAAGGCGTTCATGAAATTGCAATCAGGCAACAGCGCGTTCACCATGTTGCTTAAGAATGATCTTGACGGATACGTGATCAACAGTTGGCAACTGGCCAGCCGCCCCTACACCGTGAACAAACTTCCCGAAATCGCCTACCGCCGCTACGGCGATTCATTCTTCTCCGACCACTTGTCGTGGACGCAGGAATATTCCGCCAATGCCATGTCCATGCGCTTGCAAGATGGAACGCCGGGAACAACCGCGGTCACCAGCGCGGCGTTCAACGCGCCCAATGCCACGGGTACCGCCGCCAATCCCATTTTCAACGCTAACACAAATATTCAAAATGCCTATGAAAATGCGGGCT
The DNA here is from genome assembly GCA_903914045.1 of uncultured bacterium. Lineage (GTDB taxonomy): Bacteria > Planctomycetota > Phycisphaerae > Phycisphaerales > SM1A02 > SYAC01. The sequence continues at coordinate 888 of CAIWNO010000295.1, forward strand.
ATAACGAGGACATTTATGCGCGCGTCTACACGCGCCAAGAGTTGGCGTACCCAATTGATATTTCGCCCGCCAAGATCACCCCATTCATCAACGGCACCGCGATCGGGTACGCGCTGAATGATTTCACAAATTACTCCGCCATCAATGGAACCAATGGCCAGTCCGGCACCACGCGCGGACTCATGGGCATTGGCGCGCGCAGTAGCGCGGAATTTTCCCAATCATTTGACGGCGTGCAAAATGCGGCTCTTGATGTGAATCGCTTGCGCTATGTGGTGCAACCCACTTCCACGTTGTGGGCTGGCTACGACACCGCCGACAAGGGCGAGTATCAAATCTTTGATCAAAATGTTGAAGGCATTTCCGCGGCGCAAGTTGCGCAAATTGGCGCCAAGCAACGTCTGCAAACGTATCGCGGCGGTCCAGGCGCGTGGCGCAGCGTGGATTGGATCACGCTTGACGCGGGCGCGGTTGTGAACAATGGCGGCGCCAACTTTGGCCGCACCAGCGCCACGGGTTTGGCCTACGCGCAAAGTCCAACGCCCTCTTTTTATTCGTGGCGTCCAGAACTTTCCCAATGGGGCAGTCATTTGTACGGCAGCAGTTCGTGGGAAATTTCCAGCACATTCACCGCGTATGGTTCAGTGAAGTGGATGCTTGATGATGTTCCAACCTACACCACGGGCGCATTTAAAAACATGGCGCGCGGCTCATTGGGCATGCGCATGCAACACTCGCCCGACACCAGTTTCTTTATCGAGTACCGCAGCATCAATAATTTTGATCCCACCAACTATTACATCAACGATGAGTTGCTGCAACTTGGCGTGTCGTACCAAATTTCAAAGTTGTACACCTTCACCCTCAGTCCACAGATTGATTTGGTGGAGCACAACTTGCGCGCGGCCAGCGCAAACCTGACGCGCAGCTTTCCAGATTTTAATTTAAGCGCGGGCGTGGGCTACGACTCGCTCACCGATATCTACTCATTTGGAATTAGTCTTTCCATTCCAGCCATTGGCGCAAGCACGCCTGGTTTAATGGGCAGCTCCGCGGACACAACGCCATTTGGCACCACAACAACGGGCTTGAGCCAATAAACGCCGCGCTTGCGCAAGCCACACGCGTGTTCAACACGCGCTCTTGCGGCGGCACAATCGTGAAATTTAAAAAATCACAACGAGCCAGATCACTCTTCAAAAAGCGCGCCGGGCACTTCGATCAACTTCTCGCCAATGTGCGCGGCGCCGGCGGCGGTAAGACGGCGGCCTTGTCGCGTGCGCGATAAAAATCCGCGGCGCAATAAATATGGCTCCACCATGTCTTCAAGCGTGCCCGCGTCATCGCCTAATGTTGCGGCAAGCGCGTCAAGGCCAACTGGTCCGCCGCGATATTGCCGCGCCAACGTGGTGAGATATTTTCGATCAAGTTCATCCAAGCCCATGGCGTCAACGCCTTCAAGTTCAAGCGCGCCGTCAACGGATTGGTCATCCACCCTGGCTCCCGATTTCACCGCGGCCCAATCACGCACGCGCCGCAACAAGCGCAGCGCCACGCGCGGAGTTCCGCGGCTACGACCCGCGATGCGCGCCAAGGTGCTGTCGGCCACCTTCATGCCCAACAAATTCGCGGCGCGCGCCAGAATGCGCAGCAAATCGCTGTCATCATAAAAATCCAAATGGTGCGCAATGCCAAAGCGGCTGCGCAAGGCCTGCGTCAGCAAACCGGCGCGCGTGGTGGCGCCAATTAGCGTGAATGGTTTCAGCGGCAGCGTGACAATGCGCGCGTGCATGCCGCTGTCCACCGTGAAGTCCACGCGGTATTCCTCCATGGCGGGATAAATATATTCCTCCACGCTCGCGGGCAAGCGGTGGATCTCATCTATGAACAACACGTCGCGCGGCTGCATGCGCGTAAGCGTTCCAACCAAATCGCCGGCCTTGGTCAGCGCGGGACCACTGGTGACATAGGCACGCGAGCCCATCTCCGCGGCAATCACATGCGCAAGTGTTGTCTTGCCAAGTCCAGGCGGTCCATGCAACAAGACATGATCGATCGGTTCGTCGCGCGCGCGGGACGCGTCAAGCGCAATTCGTATGCGCTCCACCAACGCCGACTGTCCAATGTATTGATCAAGCGCGCGCGGACGCAACGTGTGCGACTGCGGATCAAGTTGATCCTCACTGACCTCGTCGGAGGTGACAATGCGTTCGCGCGCCATGAACTAGAACCGTACCTGCGGCGCGGCGCGCGCAACTTCATCAGCTTCCTTGAAGAATTCAATCACCTTCATGCCAAAGATGCCGGCCACAATGTTGGATGGAAACACGGCAATGGCTTCGTTGAATGCGGCAACAGCTTGATTGAATCTCTGGCGCATGCCACCGATTCTATTTTCAGTTTCAGCAAGTTCGCCCTGCAATTTCATAAATCCGCCGTCGGCCTTCAAATTTGGGTACGCCTCCGCCACGGCCATCAAACGACCTAGTGAACGCGTGAGCGCGCCCTCTGTTTCCACGCGCTCATTCAATGTGCGCGCCTGCGTTGCGGCGGCGCGCGCCTGCATGACGGCGGTCAGTGTTTCTTTTTCATGCGCCGCGTACCCCTTCACGCTCTCCACCAAATTTGGAATTAAATCATGGCGGCGGCGCAGTTCAACATCAATGTCGGCGAAGGAACCTTGGGCCGCAATGCGTCGGCGCTGCAACGTGTTGTACATGGCGATCACGGCAATCACCACAATCAACGCCGCCACAACAAGAACAAGAATAATTGGTGTCATTTATGCAATCTCCATATCGATAAAGATACCCACTTATTACATTGAAGAAAAAGTTTGTTTCACCAGCGCGCCAAATTTAATTCCAACTTAAACCCTTGGGCCAGTGGGCGGCGCCTTGAGCGTCAGCCGCCGCAATTATGCCTTCTAGTCGCGCAATTTCATTGGCCACAATTTGCGCGCGCTCCCACGGATTGGCGCAGGACAACAATTGATAGCGCGAACTTTCGTCGCGCAACATGGCCGCTCCAACAAGTTCAATCACCGCATGCGTTGGCATGTCGGGACGATCCGCCCACTCGGACACTTTTTTCACGCTTGAAAGACGCTGCAACAACGGTCTATGCAGCAACTCGCGCAAAACTTTACGCGCCGCCTTCATTTTTGGTGGCGCATGATTGGGCGGATCAATCGGATGTAATGTGGCCGTGCGATAGGCACGCGATTCAATGGGCTCTTGAATATCTTGAATGCGCGCGCGGCAGACTCCGTGCAAGACAATATTGTGTCGCCCGTCTTTCAGTTGCTCGTGCTGAACAATTTGTCCCACACACACAGCGGGCCGCAATTTTGGATACGCGCCAATGGTGTCCACAAAATTTCCGCCCACAACCGCCATGGCGATTGGACCAGCGGTTAACAAATTTCCAGCGCGCACCTTTCGCAACACGTCCTCCACCATCTGTCTATAGCGCGGCTCAAACACATGCAAGCCTTGCACCGCGTGGGGCAACAACGAAACACACGCCAGCGGGAAAATTGGAATAGGTCGATTGAAGTCGACCATGATTGTGTCGCTCATGCAAAGACAATGCTAGGAGCGCCAAGCGAGTTCGTCACCTGCCCATCACATTATTTATATGCGGGACTCTCCGTGCGCTTCACGGCGGCGCGCACGCGATGCTGACGCGCGGAACGAAACAGCGTGAGCACATCATCCACATCCACATTGCCCACGGAGGTTGCTCCTAGTAAATCACCCGATCGCGCTGGCACGCGTCCATCGGACAACACCGTCAACCCCAAGTGCTCGCTTGGACTGTGGCTTGCGGCAAATCCAGCCGCGCACAGTGGCGCGTCCACGATCGTGTCGCCCCATGGATCAATTTGAGGAGGTGAATCAACGCAAAAACCACCAGCGCGATTCTGCCACAGCGCGCCAAACGCCGCGATGCGATCCACCATGTCACGCAATCGCTCTATCACTGGCAAAATCCATGGGCGCGCCAACCATGCTGGCGCGCCTGGTTGCGCACGGCGATGCGCGATCACGCTCTCC
>CAIWNO010000296.1 GCA_903914045.1 uncultured bacterium
AACATTTCTGCGCCGATTCATCACGCCACGATTTCGTTGGCCGCGCGCGTTAAGCACGAAATGGTTGGCGGCGGCATTGATTGCGGCGTGGTTGTTGAGTTACGAAATCTGGTCGCTGTGGGATTCCAGTTTTGCAACCGCGTGGATTATTGTGGGATACTTTGTGGTCGTGACGGTGGTGGACTTGCTATTTGAGGGCGCAACATTCTGCAAGTGGTTGTGCCCCATCGGTCAATATCAAATGGCGCTCAGCGTGGCCAGCCCGCTAGAGGTTCGCATGCGCTCAACTATCGTGTGCGCCAATTGCCAAACGCAAGATTGCCTGCGCGGAAACGCCGCTGCGCCTGGTTGCGGAACTGGCTTGTTTATGCCTAAAAAAGTAGGTAATTTGGATTGCACATTTTGTCTTGACTGCGTCTCCGCGTGTCCGCATGACAACATTGGGTTGCTCACGCGCGTGCCGTTCACTGATATTGCCCAAAACGGTTGGCGCTCCAGTATTGGAGTTCTCACCAAGCGCATGGATTTCATTGTGTTGTTGACCATCATTTCGGTGGGCGCATTCGCAAATGCCATGGCCATGACCGAGCCCATGCTTGTCATGGTGCAAGAGTGTCGCGAGTGGATTGGCTCCAACGTTATGGCCGTCACCCTGATTGTGTTCAGTTGCATGATCGCCATTGCGTTGCCAATGGTATTGGCGGCGTGGATTGAAGCGCGCGTATGTTCGCAACATGTTCGCGCAACGATCGCGCAGATAACTTTGGCGCTCATGCCATTGTCCATCGCCATGTGGTTGGCGCATTTAGGATTTCATTTTGTCACCGGCTTTCGCTCGGCGTGGCCGCCACTGCAACGCGCGGCGCAGGACCTGGGTATGAATGGATTGGGCGTGCCGCAGTGGAGCGAAAATTGCTGCGCCATTATGCCAACGTGGCTTATTCCCGCGCAGTTGTGCATCGTGGGCGCGGGATTGTTGGTCACCCTATCGCTGATGTGGTCGCGCGCCGAGCAACTCATTGAACACACGCATGACACAGTGCCAGGAATGCTTGCGGTCATGCGCCGCGCGTGCATGGGCATGCTCGCCGCCATTTCATGGTGGATTCTTGCAGTGTGGATTGTTCTTCAACCCATGCAAATGCGGGGGTTGTTTAGCCCATGAATCCGCGCATTCACACACTTCTGTTCATGATGTTGTTTTTGTGCGCCATCACATGTCGCGCAATCGCTGACGGTGGACAAGTCATCGCCACCGCCACGCTTGGGCAAGAACATGCGGTGATGATGGTCAACCCATCACGAGCGACGGTTGGAATGGTGGCGGTGATTGTGCGTGTCACGAAGGGATTGTTGCCGGTTGAATGTGTCTTAAGCGCGCACGGCGCCTCACATGACGCGCCCATTCAATGCGCGCTTAGCGAAGACCCCGACGGCCTTGGTCAGCGCGCATTGATTGAGTGTTCGGACGCCTCGTTGTGGACAATTTCAGTTCGCGTTGCAAGCGCCAATGGGGAACTTGTGTTGAACGGCACATTGCAAGTTGCGCCCGCGCCTCCACGTTGGCAAAGCCAGTTGCCGTGGATTTTGTTTTGGATTCCATTGGCCGCGCTTCTATTCATTCGTCAACTCGCGCGTCGTCATGCAAAACAATATGATGATGCTGTTGACGTATTCTTGCCAAGACACACCCTGTAGAGAACTTCGCCACACTTGACTCAATCAATGGACAACGTATCACCGGAAGCGAGCGACACGCTTGAAGTGTTATTGATTGATGGCTCTGGTCTGATCATTACCCTAAGCCCCAACGCCGCGAAATATTTGGGTCGGCCGCAACACGAGTTGCAAGGAAGGTCGCTGAGCGCAGTGTTTCGTAATGGAATTGATCCAGCGTTCCCATGGCTGGATGAATTGGCGAATTCGGGTTCGCCGCCACCACCATTGTTGCTCAATCTTGAACATCCGCAGCCAGAATTGGCTTCAATTCATGTTGAAGCGGTGTTGTACGCCATTGAAGTTGGAATTCGCGCCAAAGGAGAAACAGTGGCGGGGTTGGCCATTCGTCCAAGGACTGGAACGGTGGTGGAAAGCGAGTTGCTGTCGGCGCAAAGACAAATTCTGGAACTTGTCGCGCAACGCTCATCGTTGCCGCAGTCGCTCGCGGCGGTCGCCACATTTTCAGAGAAAGTTCTTCCCAGCGAAGTGTTTTGTTTGTTGACTCCAGTATCCGAATCAGGCGTATGTGGAGATGGGCTATGTCCAACGCTGCCTGTCGATATTCAAAGCCTGCTGAGATTGCATGCACCGACAATTGATGGTGCTCCTGGATTGATTTCGTTGCAGAGTGAAAAAATTATTCTGGCCACTGATCTGGATCAGGATCCGCGATGGAGCACCTATGCCAAACGTTTGCGAACCCATGGTTTGGTTGCCGTGTGGTGTTTTCCAATTCATGATTCGCGCCTGAACAGAGTGCGCGCATTGCTCGAGTTCCATTTGCCGGTTCGTCGCGGACCCAATCGCTCGGAATTGAAAGTGGTCAAGGAGTTGTCCGAGTTGGTTCGATTGGCGATTGACTTGCATCAACTGCAGTCGGATTTGGATGCCAGTGAATCCAGTTTGCGTTCCACGGTGCAAACCATTCCCTTGCTTTTATGGCAGACCAATGCAGAAGGACGTTTCACCGAATGTCAAGGAAAAGGACTTGATTCTCTGGGGTTACGCATGGGTGAGGTGCTTGGGCAATTGGTGGGTGATATTTTTTCATCCGATAGCAGGGCCAAGATCTATGTTGAAAAAGCGCTTGCTGGCGAGAATGTTTCAGGCGAATTCTCCGTGGGCATGTCCAAATTCATACAGTCCGCTGGACCGCTGCGCAACGAGGCTGGAGCCATTGTTGGCGCGCGAGGAGTGGCCCTGGATGTCACGGCGCAGCGAATGGCCGAGGAGTTCGCTCAAGAGAAGGACGATCTTCTCAAGACCGTCATTGACACCGCGCTTGACGCGGTGGTGTCGATTGATGTGCACGGTAAAATTATTGTGTGGAACAAGCAAGCTGAGTTGATGTTTGGTTGGACACGCGAAGAAGTACGTGGCAGGCGGCTTGATGAGACCATTATTCCCCCGGCGTTGGTCAAGGCGCACCAAGAGGGCATGCGCCGTTATTACGCTGAGGGCGTTGGGCCAATTTTAGGCAAGCGTATTGAAATTACTGCGATCAACCGCCAAGGAATTATTTTTCCAGTGGAGTTGACTGTGAGTCCGCATTTGGGAAAAAACGCCGGTGGATTCAGCGCCTTCATCCGCGACATTTCAGATCGTCGTCGCAGCGACAATGCAATTAAAACAAGTCAAGAGCGCTTGAGCTTGGTCATTGAGTCCAGCAGCGATGGATTTTGGGATTACCGACTTGATGGCTCCACTAGCGTGGTAAGTGATCGCTGCTCCACCATGCTTGGATACAAGTCGGGCCAAGCGCCGGTAGGAACTCCCGACATGAATCCATTGGTTCATCCCGATGACGCCGCGAGCGTGAAGCAATTGTGGGAAGCGCATTTGGCGGGGAAAACACCGCGATACGAATCCGAACATCGCCGCCGCGCCAGCGACGGATCATGGCGATGGATTCTTGACCGCGGAAAAGTTGTGGAGCGCGCGGAAGCGGGCAACGCCGTGCGCATCACAGGAACACTGACTGACATTACGGAACGGCGCGCGCTTGAGGCAAGTTTAGGAGCCGCCGAGCGCATGGAGTCGTTGGGTTTGCTGGCCAGTGGTTTCGCGCAAGAACTGGACAGCCTGTTGTCGGTCATCCGCGCTCACGCCTCGTTGGCAAATATCGCATCAGGGTTGCCAACAAAAGCGGTGGAAAGTTTGGAGGTTATTCAATTTGCCGTTCGAAGCGCCAAGGCCATGAGCCGCAATCTTATTTTGCTTGGAGAAGGCGGCGAAGGTAGCGGTGCCGCTTACGCGATTGTGGTGAGCGACGCTGTAAGTGAGGCCGTGCGTTTATTGACACCAAACTTGCCTCGAACTATTTCTGTTGTGGTGGAGGACCTGACCGATGGGCTTGAGCGCGTGGCCATTGATTCGAGCCGTTTGCAACAGGCGATTTTAAATTTGCTCATGCGCTCAACCGAGGCCTTGGCCAACAACGGAGTAATCACGCTGCGCATCACTCAATCCATTGGCGCAGCTGAACCCATAGTGCAAGTCGAATGCATTGATCGCGGCGAACCGTTGAGCGCGGATCAGCAACAACACGCGTTTGACGCGCTTGCCGCAGACGGATCCTTGCGCGGAAGAACCGCCATGGGCCTTGCCGCGGTTCAACGATTTGCGCTATCCGCAGGCGGAAAAGCCACTGTTTCAAGCACGTCCGAGGGAACTTTCTTTTGCCTTTGCCTTCCCACAATTGCGCAGGTTGCGAGTCAAGAGAAATTACCCATTGTGTTGGCGGAGAATCATCCATTGTTACGACCCATGCTGGTGGAGGCGTTGCACGCCAATGGCTATCGTGTGATGACAGTTGAAAACAATATTGAATTATTGGCGGCGACAAAGCGCGTGGGCGCGCGGTGCATTCTCATTCTGAATCAATCAAGTGTTTCAGGATCGCTGCGCGAAGTCTTGGAAAGCATTCAGGCTGAATTCAAGTCCATGCCCAAAGTGATTTTACTTTGCGATTCTTCACCCAAAGAAATCGTGCCTGGAATTTCAATGAGTCGATTGCAAAAACCATATGTGTTTGACGACCTGCTTCGTGAAATTGCCAAAGTTTCCTTGCCGCAGGCGTGATTGAACGAACAGGTCTTGCGCGCGCTTTCAAGGGCGCATGCCCCACGCCGAGTCGAGTAAACTTTATTCAATGACCAACGATATGAATTCAATTTTGAATTCGGAAAGTTTCATGGCCTTGGCGCAGTCGCGCTTAAGCAAGATGGCCTTTGATTACTACCGCTCTGGCGCGTGGGGTGAGTGGACTTTGCAAGCCAACATTGACGCGTGGAAAGAGATTCAATTGTTGCCGCGCACATTGGTTGATGTGTCCACGCGCGACATGCGCGGCGAATTGTTGGGCATGAACTTGGCGTTTCCATTGTTGATCGCGCCCACCGCCATGCAGTGCATGGCCGACCCAGAAGGCGAAGTGTCCACGGCTCGAGCCGCGGCAAAAGCAGGCGTTCCAATGGTGCTTTCAAGTTTGTCCACGCGCTCGGTGCAGGATGTTGTCAACGCCTCAAGCGCGGATGTGGTGATGCAAATTTATATTTCAAGCGACCGCGGCTTCACCAAGTCCCTGGCGCAACGCGCGCAGGCCGCGGGTTGCAAAGCGCTTATGGTCACGGTTGACACGCCGGTGTGGGGCGTGCGCGAGCGTGACATTCACAATGGCTTTCGTGTTCCAGATGGAATGTCCATTGTCAATTTGCAAAGGCCCGGTCAACCCACGGGTCATTCTGGAAGTGGAATGGGCGACGCATTAGGTTGGACCATTGACGCGTCGTTGACATGGAAGGATCTTGATGTCATTCGCCAAGCCGTGAATATTCCAATGATGGTCAAGGGAATTTTGCGCGCCGACGACGCAGGTCGCGCGTTTGACAATGGCGCGGCGGCGGTGGTGGTGAGCAATCATGGTGGCAGACAACTTGATGGCGCCGCGCCAACGGCTCACGCCTTGCCCGCCATTGTGAGCGCGGTGGCGGATCGCGGTCCAATTATTGTCGACGGCGGAATTCGCCGCGGCGTTGACATTCTGCGCGCGCTGGCCATGGGCGCCAGCGCCGTGCAAGTTGGCCGCCCAATTTTGTGGGGCTTGGCCGCTGGCGGCGAAGCGGGGGTAGACCGCGTGTTGCACATACTTGCGCATGAATTTGATCTCGCCATGGCGCTTTCGGGTTGCGCAAATGTGAAGTCGATCACGGCGGATTTGATTTACCAGCACGCATGATCCGCGTCCGCAACCACGCCTTAATCCAAAAATAAAAAAGCCCAAATCTTTCAAATTTGGGCTGTAAACACAGGTTTTAAAGTGCGCGTCCGCGCTCACTTCTCTACGAAATATTCCATGCTCACCACGGCCTTGGCGTTCTTCTTTATGGATGACGTATCGCTAATGCCGTAGTCGGAGACATCGGTTGAGCCGTACGAAACAATTTGAAAGACGCCTTGCGATGCGTTGGCCAGCGTTCCAACTTTGCTGCCAGAACTTTTTGCCAACACTTGCGCGCGGTCGTATCCATTTTGCGTGGCCTTTTCCAGCAATGTCATCTTCACATTTTCAATGGTGCTGCAGGTGTAGGTTGGATTGGCCGAGGTAATTTGCACTCCATCACGCATCAAGTCAGAAGCCTTGCGTTGCAAGTCGCGCACCGCATCCACGCGCGCTGAGGACACGGACACAGTTTGTGTGGCAACGTAGTAGTCAATCTTGTTCAGCGTTACGCCCTTCTCGTTCTTGATATACACCGGCGTGACATTCAAGCCCGACAAATTGATTTCGTCGGTTTGAAATTGGTTGGCCTTGATCAACGCTTGGACCTTGTTCATGGACACATCAAGTTTGGAAAAGCTTTCAGCCGTCGTGGATGCACTCGCGGAAATGGTTCCACTCCAATAGCCCATGTCTGAAACAAGCAACACTTCGGACACGCCTTTGACATTGATGGTCAAGCGGCCCTTGCTGTAGGAACCAATGGCGTTTCCCACAGCTTGCGATGACAACACAACGCCAAGAGCCAGGGTGGCCCCAAGAAAAAACATTCCCAACCCGAAATTTTTTACGAGCGGCGGAAAACGTGAGATAAAAGAGGTGTTCATGTGCGCGGTCCTTGCGAAAGATTTTGAATGTTCAACAACCTTGTCGAACTGAGCGCAGCATATGAATGTTATATTTACAAGTAAATAGAAATACATCTTTAAGAAATAATTTTATAAAGACGATACGTCTTGGGTGGGGGCAAGTGAACTTGCGTAGCCCCAACTTCACTTGCGCTTGTTTGACTCAGCCAGGATTGGCAGCCAAAGCTTGCTTCGCCGCGCCGTCGCTCAGGCCACCGTAGGTCCGTCGCCGATGGGCGAAGTCGGCCAAGGCCAGGTCCAAGTCGCGTTCGCAAAAGTCCGGCCACAATGTTTGAGTGACATGGAATTCGGCGTAAGAAATTTGCCACAAAAGAAAATTACTCACGCGCATCTCGCCGGCGGTGCGAATCAACAAGTCGGGGTCGGGCAACCCCGCGGTATACAGGTGGTCGCTGATTGATTTTTCGTTGATTGCATCGGCCACAATTGCGCCACTTTTTACTTGTTGCGCCATCACTTTGCAAGCCTGGACAATTTCAGCGCGCGCGCCATAATTCAAGGCTAAACAAAGGGTTAAGCCATCGCAATGAGCCGTGGTCCGCTCGGTGTCATCCAGCAATTCAAGCACGTCGGCGTGCAAGCCGTCGCGCTGACCAACGCGGCGAAAGCGAATGTTGTTGGCCAGCATGGTGGGCAATTCGCCCCGCAGGTGCTCGCGCAAAAGTTGCATAAGCGCGTCCACTTCCTCTGGCGGACGCTTCCAATTCTCGCTGGAAAATGAATACAGCGTCAGCGCCGCAATGCCGCGCTTGGCGCACGCGGTTGTGATTTCGCGCACGGTCTTGCTGCCGGCTTTGTGCCCAAACTCGCGCATCAAACCACGCGCCTTGGCCCAACGGCCGTTGCCATCCATGATGATGGCGATGTGCTTGGGAAGCGGGTGATGTGCTTGTGAATCAGCCAGCGAAGCGGAAGTTGGTGTCGTGGGCTGATTCATTGTTCAATGCTAGGGCGATTAAGTTCCAGCAGCGACCAAAGTTTGAGTGCGCTCTGGACCAACGCCAACCATGTCAATAGGCACGCCCAAGAACGACTCGATGCGGTCCAAGTATTTGCGAGCGTTTGCTGGAAGTTGTGAGCGATCCTCGGCAGATTGAACATGTTCGGACCAACCCGCCATGGTTTCGTACATGGCCGTCACGCCTTGAAGCCGATGCGCGTCTGGAATAAATCGATCAGTTTCCTGGCCATTCGGCAGGCGGTACTTGGTGCAAATCTTCAACTCATCCACACCGCTGAGAACGTCAAGCAGCGTGCATGCAACGCCGGTGGCGCCGCAAATCATGACCGCGTAGCGAACGGCGACAAGATCAAGCCAACCAACGCGACGAGGCCGACCAGTTGTGGTGCCAAATTCCCGACCACGCTCGCGAATGCCTTGGCCAACTTCGTTAAGCAACTCAGTTGGAAACGGACCCGCGCCAACGCGCGACGTGTAGGCCTTCATAATTCCAAGCACGCGGTGAATTTTGCTGCCAGGCATTCCAGTGCCGGCGGGAATTCCAAGCGTGGAGCAATTGCTGCTGGTCACAAATGGATAGGTGCCGTGATCAATGTCAAGCAAGCAAGCGTTGGCGCCCTCGAACAAAATTCTTTTGCCAGCTTTCACCGCGTCGTGCAAACCATAGACGGTGTCCTTAATGTGCGGCCGCAAAGTTTCACCGGCATTTGCAAAGCGCTCGGCCAACGCATCGGCATCAAGTGGCGGCGCCTTCACTCCAAGCGCCTGTAATTCCTTGGTGCGCAAACGACAAATCACGCGCAGACGCTCCTGCAAATACTTCGCGTCCAGCAAATCGCCCATGCGAATGGCGGTGGAGCGGTTGATCTTGTCGCCGTAGGCCGGACCAATGCCGCGGCGAGTTGTTCCAATTGCCAAACTTCCCGCGTCGTGCTCGGTGACGCTGGCCAAATATTCCTCCAGCGCCGCGTCTTGCTCCTTGTGATACGGAAGCACCGCGTGCGCGCGATCGCTGACTTGCAAATTGTCCGCCACGCGCACGCCACGTTTGCGCAGGCCGTCAATTTCCGCCAGCAATTTTTCTGGATCAACCACCACGCCGTTTCCAATCACGCATGATTTGTCCGCGTGCAAAATTCCGCTGGGCACCAGATGCAGCGCGTAGCGTTCCTTGTCCACCACCACGCTGTGGCCGGCGTTGGCGCCGCCGTTGTAGCGCACAATCACATCGTGTTGCGAAGTCAGCAGGTCGACAATCTTGCCCTTGCCTTCATCACCCCATTGCAAACCAACAACGGCTGTATTTTTAATTTCTTTCACGGTGTGATCCTACGGGATGGGCTTGGCGATTTGTAGCGTTATTGAAGGCAAAATGCGGCTGTTTATTTGAAACGGCAGATTCAAATACGGACTTTCATTCTTGGAGCATTTTCCCACGCGATTGAGATTCTATGTCAGCACGCCGGGATAATGATTTTTGCAATTCGTCATTTCCACCCAAGCGTCTATTGTGCGCATTGTGAAAGTCACCGTCGCCGCCACAACATCGTTACCCATGGCTCCAACCAACGCTGCGTTGCCCGTGGAATTAGGCGCCCAGTTGCCAGCCGACGGCGCGCGTGGCGACGGCATGTATGTGCACGTTCCATTTTGTCGCCACAAATGTCATTACTGCGATTTCTATTCTTTTGTCGACGCGCAAGATCGCCAGGAAGTTTTTGTGGAGCGCATGGAAAATGAATTACAGCAATGGGCGCGCGTGCAGCGCGGTGAATTGCAAACACTTTTTGTTGGCGGCGGTACTCCAACCATGTTGCGACCCGAATTGCTTGATCGAATGTTGTCGGCCATTCGCGGCCTGTTGAAGTGGCGCGCTGGCGCCGAGTGGACCGTGGAGGCGAATCCCGAAACGGTCAGCGAAGAGATTGCCGCGGTGTTGGCCAAACATTGTGTCGCGCGTGTTTCGCTGGGCGCGCAAAGTTTCCAACCAGAATTGCTCGCTGCATTGGAGCGCACGCATGATCCAGCCTCGGTTGGCCGCGCCGTGCGTCGTCTGCGCCACGCGGGTATCAAAGCCATCAATCTGGATTTAATTTACGCCGTTCCCGGCGCCACAATTGATTTGTGGCGGCGCGATCTTGCGGCCACGTTGGAGTTGAACCCCGAGCACATGTCGTGTTACGGATTGATGTATGAATCCAACACGCCGCTTGGCGTGCGCCATCAACGCGGTGAAATCAAGGCGATTGGCGAGGATTTAGAAGTTGAAATGCATGAGCTTGCGGCGCGCATGTTGGGCGACGCGGGCTATCAACATTATGAAATTTCAAATTGGGCCAAGCCTGGACATGAATGCCAACACAACATTTTGTATTGGAACAATTGCAATTGGTTCGCCGCGGGACCAGCGGCAAGCGGCCATGTGGATGGACTGCGTTGGCGCAATGTTCCGCGGCTTTCGGATTGGCTAGAGACCAGCGGCTTCGCTCCCGTTCAAGATGTGGAACGACTTGATATTGATGGACAAGTTGGCGAAACATTCATGATGGGCTTGCGCTTGATTGATGGAATGGCGAGCGATCGCGTGCAGGAATTGCTATCCAAGGGCGCGCGCGCAACCGTGCGGCGAATTGCCATTGCCAAATTCAGCGCCGATGGTTTGCTTGAGCAAGTGGATGCGCGCCTGCGCTTGACCGCGCGTGGCCGCATGTTGGCCAGTGAAGTCGCCATTGCGTTGTTGTGAACAAGCCAGTTCACATTCTTCGGGTCATTGGCGCAAAATACTTTCGCACTCAAGAGCATTCAGATGATTTACGATTTGCTCAGAACTTCAATCAGGCGATTTTCTTCGCTTTCATTCACCCAAATCACCGCCGATAATGAGCCATCGATTGTGAGGCTTTGAATAGTTTCAATATTAATTCCGGCGCCAGCGATCGAGTCCAAACGAGCCGCGAAACTGCCACTCGTTGATTTGTCATTGACCAGAAATGCGCTGATTTCCGTAATCGGAATTTCGGCGTCGCTTGCGAAGGATCGAAATTGATCAGGGCTTTGCGCAATGAAATGAAATCCCACCGATGCGCGGCCAATCACGGGTCCCCACATTCCCACAATTTCCACATCCGCCTCGCGCATTTGGGTGAGCAGACGAGCCAGTTCACCCGGCCTGTGTGATAAACGCAAAACGAAATCGGTCACGCGTGTCCATTCAATCATGGATGAATAGTAGCGATGTGAGACGATTAGACGCGTGAAAAATTCGCATCAAATTACATTTCCCCGTACTCTTCGCCACATGATTGGTCTTACACGATTGCTTGAAGGTTCCATTGACTACGCGGGTTTATTTCCGCCCGCCTCGTACTCCATGGAGAAAACGGTTGAGATGTTCGCCAAGCACCGCGAGACTCCCGAGCGCTGGTTGCTGTCACGCATTGTGATTCCCGCCAAGCGACTTTCCGAGTTTGAGAAATTCGCCGCGCCGCTGTGGCCCAAGTCAACCACGGACAACAACGATCAAATGTGGCGCGTGACGGCGCTTGTCTCTTCACTTGATGATCCAGAACTTGAGCGCGACCTTGAGCAAATCGACGAGTTCAACACCTTCTACAAGAAGAAGGGCGGAACACCTGTTCATATCGAGGCCATTGAAACAAAAGCAACCGATAGCGAAATGATTTCCGAGTTGATT
>CAIWNO010000297.1 GCA_903914045.1 uncultured bacterium
CAGGAGCCGTTTGTGAACGACGCCATGTTTGAGCAATTCCAAAAAGAGGACGGCTTGCATGCGATGACACTTGAACGAATACGCACGCGTTTATTCTTGGGCTCTGAGATGCTTGGATACTTTCCATTTGGAAAAATGTGGCCACATGCGCCTCATATTGCAGCAATGGAAGAAGCGGCGAAGTTTGCCAAGAAGCGGCCCTTGGCTTTGGAGATGGATCTTGACGCAATCACTGGCGTTGCGGCCAGCGCGCCAACCACGGCGGGACTTGCTGTTGAAGAGGTTCGTGAAATGCTGCGCTATATCGGAGCGCGCCGCGACGTGAGCACGTTTCATATTTGTGAGGGCATTGCAGACGAAACAGATTCGCAGGGCGTTGGCGCGTTGACGGCGTTGTTGATGAGCGACGTGATCAAGAGCGTGTTGGCGCGCCGCGCAAAGTGAACCACAGCATGAACCGAATTGGTATTGATCTTGGCGGAACAAAAATTGAGGCCGCGGTGCTTGGGCGCAATGGTGACATGCTGTGGAGCGAGCGCGTGGCCACTCCCAAAGGCGATTATGCAGGCACTTTGCGGGCGATTGCGGAATTGGTGCAGCGGGCAAAAATAATTTCTGGCGACGTTACGGGCGTGGGCGTTGCCACGCCAGGAAGTGAAAATCCGCAAACGCAGTTGCATCGCAACGCCAACAGCACGTGCCTCAACGGCATGCCGCTGCGGCAAGATTTGCAGCGCATGATTGGCGTGCAGGTTCGCACAGCCAACGACGCAAATTGTTTCGCGCTGTCCGAGGCGATTGATGGCGCTGGCAGTGGAGCGCCGATTGTGTTTGGCGTAATTCTTGGAACAGGTTGCGGCGGCGGAATTGTGGTTGACAAGATTGTGCGCAACGGCGCCAACGGAATCGCCGGCGAGTGGGGGCATACGGCGCTTCCCAACGCGCTTGATGTGGAACGGGCGCGTGAAAAATGTTGGTGTGGGCGCGCGTGTTGTCTTGAGCAATTTCTTTCTGGCAGCGCGGTTGAAATGGATCACGCGCTTGTGAACAGCACGGCTCGGATTTCACTGAAGCATATTGGCGAACTGGCGGCGGTGGGCGACGCGGCGAGCGCGGCCACACTCAATCGCTGGATCGACCGGCTTGGACGCGCCTTGGGCGGCGTGATCAATCTGCTTGACCCGGATGTGATTGTGCTTGGCGGCGGCGCCAGTCTGGTGGGCGGTTTGGTGGATCGGCTTGCGCCAGCCATTTTGCCGCATATTTTCGCTGATTCTTGGAGCACGCCCATTCGCGTTGCCAAGTTTGGCGACTCAAGTGGAGTGCGCGGCGCGGCGTGGCTTTGCGATACCTTGGCGAGCTAGCAGAAGTTGCACAATTTAAAAAACAAATGAATGGAACACTCACCATGAAATCAACAGGCGCCAAAATTGGAATCATCGGTTGCGGATCAATTGGCCATGTGCATGCGCGCCACGCGCAACACGCTGGTCTTGATATTGCCGCGGTGTGGGACATTAAGCCGGAGGCCGCCGCGAAAATGGTTTGCGAGGTTCCAAGCGCGCAAGTCATGCCAAGCGTTGAAGCGTTGTTGGCGCAGCGCGATATTGCCGGCGTGATCATTGCCGTGCCCAATGATTTGCACATGCCACTGGCGGTGCAAAGTCTGCAAGCGGGCAAGCATGTGTTGCTTGAAAAACCAATGGCGCTTTCCGCGGCGCAATGTGACGAGATAATTCGCGCCAGCGAAAAAGCCAAGAAGCACGTGCAGATGGGATTTGTGTGTCGGCAACTTCCCGCGGTAGCCACGGCCAAAAAACTAATGCACGCTGGAACATTTGGTCCGCTGTATCACATCAAGGCCAGCACCTATCGCCGCCGCGGCGTGCCAGGGCTTGGCGGTTGGTTCACCAACAAGGCGCATTCAGGTGGCGGACCATTGATTGACTTGGGCGTGCACATTATTGACGCGTCGCTGTGGCTGGCGGACTTTCCAAAAGTGCTGCGCGTAAGCGGCGCCGTATATGCAAATTTTGGCTGTCAAATGCATAATTACACGCACGTGTCCATGTGGGCTGGTCCGCCAAAATTCGACGGCGTGTGCGACGTGGAGGATCACGCCAGCGCATTGCTGCGCTGCGAGGGCGGACTGACGATTGAAGTGAACACCACGTGGGCCATGAATGTGCCGGATGGAATTCTTCCTGACGGCGTGATCTTGATGGGTCAGAAAGCGGGTTGCCACATTGGTCTGCAAGCCAAGTCGCTGACCATTGCCACCGAAAGCCACGGCATGCCCGCGGATTTGGAGCCGCACTTTTCCGCGGAGGAACCACTGCAGCAAGCGTGGAACGCGCAAGCCGCGGCATTTCGATTGTTGCTAGAACAAAACACAAAGCCAATCGCCACAGCGCATGAAGGGCGACATGTGCAAGCGGTCATTGACGCGATTTATGAATCAGCGAAGGTTGGACATGAAGTTGAAGTGCGTGCGTGAATTTAGTTTTTCGCGCCTTCGGTTGACTTGTACTTCTCAAGTGTTTCCTTCATCTCGCCTAGCGTGTCGGCGTCCATGTCGCCTTTAGCGCCAAGATCAACCGCCGATTGTTGTGTTGCAAGCGCCTTCGCCTTGTCGCCACGATCCCAATACACGCGCGCAAGCGTGTCAAGAATGGCTGGATCGCCCGACTTTGAAATGGAAACAGCTTTCTGCGCGGCGGCCAAGGAGAAGTCCAAATCACGCGACTTTTCAGGCATTTCCGTGGCGCTGACCCACGCCAACTGGTTGAATTCCATGGCGTCAAGATCCATTGGCAAAAGTTGTTTGCCAACCGCAATCGCCTCTTGCGGTTGCTTGGCTGGTCCCGCCAAAATTTGAAACTTGGTCATCAACATTTGCGAATCTTTGGGATCACTCTTGATGGCTTCATCGATCTTGGCAAGCAACGCTTTGTAGTCGCCGCTCTTTTGCGCGGAGCGCATGAGTTTGGAAAGTTCTTTGCCCGCCTCCTCGGCCTTCGCTTCAGTCGCTGCTGATTGTTTTGCTTTATTTAAATCCCAAGTTCCAGCGGCGACAGCGGCCAGTGGCTTGTCCATTTCCATTGGGTGGCCAATCCACTGGATCACGCCGTCCTTGCCGACAATAAACGCGCACGGAATACCACCTTGCTCTGCGGCCTCCATCCATGACTTACCCATATCGCGGTCGCTGTCGTACGCCACGCTGTAGCCCATGGCATCACCCTTGTCGGCTACAAATGTTTTTAATTTATCCAATTGTTTTTCTTTGGGACCATTTTCACTGGCGGCCACGCTGATAAATTGCACGGC
>CAIWNO010000298.1 GCA_903914045.1 uncultured bacterium
ACCATGAAGAGCGCCCTGCACTCGTGCGGCGAAGGACGGCGCGCCGGCGCGTTGATGGTGGTCGATACGCATGGAAGATTGGCTGGCATTTTGACCGACGGCGATGTGCGCCGATTGATCAACCAACATGGAGCCGCGGCGCTGGACAAACCAATCGCTGAATGCATGACCAAGCATCCACGATGTTTGCCCGCTCAATCCTTGGTGCGTGACGCGGTGCGCATGATCCGTGAACTGCGCGTGGATGAACTTCCCGTGGTGGACACCGATGGAAAACCAATCGGCTTGATTGATATTCAAGATTTGATCGCGTTGAAAGTTGTGCGGGACTAAATCATGCAGACCTTCATCACCGAACGCGACGGTTTGATTTTGGTTGTGGCCGCCGATGGCGGACTGAACCGCGGCACCGCGCAACAACTGATTGAAGAAGTTGCCAAGCATGTTGAAAGCGGCGCCTTGCACGTTGTGGTGGATTGCGCCAAGCTTGATATTTTGTCCAGCATGGGTCTGGGCGCGCTGTTGCAAATTCACAACAAGTTGAAGAAGCATGGAGCACAAGTTCGTCTATGCGGACTTCGCAGCATGATGGTGCAGGCCATTCTGCTGTCGCGCTTGGACAAGATTTTTGAGGTCTATGCGGATGTCAACGCGGCCAAACTTTCTTTTAGGCCCCTGTCCTAAAAACTCTTGTCACATCTGATGAATGTCATGAATGTGGCAAAAATGCATAAATATGCGCTATTCATGCCACTTGTGGCGGCGCACAAAGCCAGCCACAAGATGCTGTGGAAGATGTTGCGCGGCATGAAATAAACATAATCAATAATAAAAAAATGTGCGCCACGCGCCGTGCTTGGTTCGATGAAGGCTCACGCCAATTCACCAAGGAGCACTCAATGCAAAGCAAAGAACAATTGATCGAATCCATTCAACGAATCAACCCTTCGGCTCTGCGCGAATTTTTAACAACATTCGATTGGCAAGCGCTTCGTCGATACTTGGACCATTTAAGTTTAACGCTTGAGCCGCGCGGAGTGGATAGCCACTGGACGCGGCTTGGCGATACCCCAGCAGTTGTGTGGCGGCGGTCTGCGGCTTGACCCCCGACGGCCGCCGTCCCACCAACCCTGTTCTTCTTTTCATATTGGTTTCAACGCACAACAACGCACGCGGCGAGAAGTGTTCAGTGGCTTTGCCTAACTGGCAATTTAAAGCCGCGGATTTTTTAGCAGCGCTTCAACGCGTCGCTTGAGCAGGCGCACGCGCAGCAAACTGCGCACGCGCGTAATCAACTCCAACTTATTGACTGGCTTGGTCAGAAAGTCGTCGCAGCCGCACTCCACGGCGCGCTCAAAATCACCCACTTCATTCAGGGCCGTCACCATAATGATGACCGTGTCACGTAGCGCGGAATCCTGCTTGATTTTGCGGCAAACTTCAAATCCGCTCATGCGCGGCATCATGACGTCAAGCAAAATTAAATCGGGTTTGCAACGCGCGACGGCTTCAATGGCTTCAACGCCATCGTGCGCGCTGACCAACTTGCACTCCATGGATTCCAACCACGCCTGCATCAATTCCACATTTTGCAGGTTGTCATCCACCAATAAAATTGTTGCGCTCTTCAACTCCTCGTTGGAAGGCTCGCGTTCAATGGCTTGCTCTAATTCATCTTGAGGTGTGGGCATGCGGCGCATACTAGCTTGAGCGGCCGCTTTCATGCGCGGGGTTTAGGCAGCCAATCAATCTGACAACGTCGGGTTGCTTGCGCCATGTTCAGTGATAAGTTTGGCGATCAGTTCAACTGGATGCAGCGGCTGCGCGTCAGTTGCGTCTCTTAATTGCTGGCGACAACTTGTGCCTGGCGCCACAATGACCGCATCGGGCGCGCCACGGATTGCTGGAAATAAAGATTGCTCGCCAATGGCCATGGACAAGTCGTAGCGATGCGCGGCGTATCCAAATGATCCAGCCATGCCGCAACAACCAGAATCCAACACGCTTAATCGATCGCCAAAAATGCGCCGCAACACGCGCGCGCCAGACTGCGAGCCCCACAACGCTTTTTGATGGCAATGGCCGTGAAAAAGAACGCTTTCATGTCCAGCCGCAATCTCTGGACGGCGCGGATGCTCATTCCAACGCGCGTCAAGAAATTCCTCCACCAACATGCTGCGCGACGCCAACTCGTTCAGTTGCTTGGCATCGACGGCCATTTGCAAATCGAGCCAATCATCTTTTATGGCGCTCAAGCATGATGGCTCCAACGCCAACAGTGCCACCGCGTTCTCCCGCTGCAATATGTTTAAAAGATTTGTGGCGGTGCGCGCGCATGTGCGCGTCGCCTCGGCCAACATTCCAACGCTGATCAAAGTGCGTCCACAACAACCAGCGTCTGGCATGACCACGCGATATCCAAAGGCCTCCAACAACTCAACCGCGTGGCGGGCAATATGCGTCTCATTGAAGTTGGTGAAGCAATCGGCGAACAGCAACACGGTTGGCCGCGCTTGCTCATGGCCATCACGCGCGCCACTTGTTGTTTGAGCGGCGCTATTGTCTGGCGCATGCCGCGCGCGATTTTTGCGCGCCAGCCATCGATGAGTGGCGGGACCAAATTCCGGCACGGTGCGCGCCGGGTGAAAGCCCATCATGGAGCGAATGAATGTGGAAAGCGGCGTGTATTGAAGCAAGGCGTTGGCAATGGGCCACACCATAGAACCAAGCCTATTTGCGCCGCGAATACGCCCAATCAAGCGGGTTCGCAGCGGAATTTTTCCGCGCGCGGCAAATTCCTGCGCCTGAAACTCCGCCTTCATTTTGGAAATATCAACGTTGCTTGGACACTCGCTTTGACAGGCTTTGCACGACAGGCACAAATCCAGCGTGGCCTTGGTTTGCGAATCGCTCCATGCCTGACCAGGCTCGCTGATGTCACCATCGCTCATCATTTGACCAGACAACGCCAAACGAAGCGCGTTGCCACGGCCGCGCGTGCTATGTCGCTCATCCAACGTGGCTCGGTATGAAGGACACATCACGCCGGTGGCTTGCGTCTTTCGACACAGACCCGCGCCGTTGCATGACTCCACCGCGTGTTCAAATCCATGCTCTTTCTGAAAACGGAAAAAGGTGTTTGTCTTTGGAATCGATATTTCTTGATCAAGCGGCTTCACGCGCAATGACTTCATGATCAGCGACGGATCACCAGTCATGACAAGATTGCCAGGATTCATTAAGCCAATCGGATCAAAAATATTTTTCACCTGGCGAAACAGTTCGCACAATTTTTCCCCAAGCACGCGATCAAGCAATGGCGTGCGTAAACGTCCATCGCCGTGTTCGCCAGAGAGCGCGCCGCCATAGGTGGCCACCAAGTCCGCAACCTCAACGGCGATAGCCGTGACATTGGCTCGACTGGCTTCATCTTTTATTTTCACTAGCGGACGAATATGCAAACATCCAACACTGGCATGCGCGTAGTAGGCGGCCGTGGTTCCGTGGCGCGTCACAATGGCCTTGAAATCATTGACAAATCGCAACAATTGACTTGGATCGACCGCGGTGTCCTCCACAAATGTCATGGGCTTTCGATCGCCTGGAATACTGTGCAGCAGCGGCTCGCCGGCCTTGCGCAATTTCCACGCCGAGGCAATTGAAATTGGTGTGAGATATCTCTGCATGGCGGCGCCAGGAACAACCGCGGCCAACGCGTCGAATGAGGCGTTCAACTGCGCCTCGCTCGCGCCTTGATATTCAACATACATGACCGCTCCCAATTTTCCATTGACGGGCTTGGGCATCAAGTCCACATAGTGGCGATATTCCGTGTTGTCGCGCGCGGCTTCCAGCACCACATCATCAATCAATTCAACGGCGCTGGGCTTGGTGTTGATCATGCCCATCAAGGGCGCCAGCGCGTCTTCAATGCTTGAGAATCCAAGTATGGCAAGCCCAGTGCGCGCGGGCTTGGGAACTATTTTCAGCGTTGCCTCCATCATGACTGCCAGCGTTCCTTCGGAGCCGCATAGCAGTTGCGCCAAATTCACATTGTCAAATGTTCCAGGCGTGCTGGCTTGCAGTTGTTGCAAGAGAATGTCAACGTTGTACCCGTCCACATGGCGCATTATTTTTGGAATGCGTTTATGAATCTCATCCGCAAGCGGCAGCACAAGCGCGGCCAGGGCGCGCGCGATTTTATTTTGCGCCGGGTCGCTCTCGCATGAGCCTTTGCATAATTTCAACACCACACCCTCGGCCGTGACCACGCTCATGGCCAACACATTTTCAACAGTGCGCCCATACAAAATACTGCGTGCGCCCGCTGAATTATTGCCAATCATGCCGCCCAGCGTGGCGTGGCTGCTGGTGGCCACATCGGGTCCAAACATCATGCCATGCGCGCTCAATGCGGCGTTGAGTTGATCCAGCGTCACGCCCGGCTCAACCGTGACGGTGCCTTGGGCGACATTGATGTTGCGAATGCCGCGACAGCGCGCGCTCATGTCCAACATGATGGCGTGGTTCACGCATTGCCCAGCCAAACTTGTTCCACTACCGCGGGGCAACATGGGAATGCGCCGCGCGCGGCAATAGCGCACAATGTCAACGGCGGACTCAGACCGATTCAGAATGACCACGCCAATGGGCTCCACTTGATACATGCTGGCGTCGGTGGCGTACAACATGCGATCATGTTTTTCAAATCGCACCTCGCCCACATTCATCATGCGCAAATCATGGGCCGCGCTTTCACGCAACTGAGCAAGCGTGGCGAACATGGGCAAATGAATCGCCAAGGTGGAAATTGAATCGGCGGAAGTATTGGTCGTGCTCACAACATCTCCATGATAGATGGCTTGTTGCAATCGGGCTTGCGCTAGCAAATCGCCTTACGGCTTGGCTTCTGGGTTCACAACTGGCTTGACTTGGGGTTTGGCATCCGGATTTGGGTCGGATTTGGAGGCCGGTTTGCCAGGCGCGAGTGTCTTGAACTCGTGCGCTGAATCTTTGGCGGCGTCGCGCGGTTGAAGATCATCCAAGCGCTCAACACGACGGCGATCAGCAACATTCAAAGTCAGCAACCCCGTCGGCATATCAATTGGATGAAAAACCATTTTCCATACAATTGCGGCATTTTTAGGGACACGATCCCCACTTTCAATGCGACGAGTGGCGGCGAACAACGCACCAGATTGTCCAGTGAAAACAAGTTCAAGCGAGCCATATTTTCCCTGAAGCATGACAATGATTTCGCCATCATCTTTTTTTACGAATGACTTCAGCGCCACTTCACCCAGTTGGGGATCAATGTCTTTCCACCACAACTGCGATTGACTTCGAAGCGCCATGGCAAGTTGGGGCCAGGGACTTTCCGGAATCTCACGGCGAAAAACAACGGCGCAATCAGACTCAATAGCTCGATCAACAACCGCGTCAACACCGGCATACATACCGACAAGTCGTCCAGGACCAACCAACACAGTGAAGCCGCCTTGAACAAGCGCGAAGGTTTCTTTGGCAGCGTCCCATGCGATCACGCTTGCCGCCGCCTCTTGCGTGGATGAAAGATCACCATCTTCTGTCACGACGCTGACCGTACATTTGGCCGCAC
>CAIWNO010000299.1 GCA_903914045.1 uncultured bacterium
CCTCCACATAAGGTCGCTCGCGCAAGGACAACACTTGTCCGCGTACCACTCGCGACATGGTCAACCAACCCACGCCAGAAATGGCGACAAGCATGGTGAAAAAATTCAACACTTGCCGCGAGGTCGGCGCAAAGTCTCCCAAGGCGCGCTCGGCGAATCCATCTACGGCAACTCCGAGCAACGTGACCAACAACATGGATGGCAACGCGTACAACACGTCAACTGATCGCATGAGCACGCTGTCCACGCGACCGCCAAACCACGCCGCAGCCGCACCCCACAATACGCCAACCGCGGTGGCCACCAATGCAGCCGAAATACCGAGCGACAAACTAATCACGCTTCCAGCGCATAAACGCGCAAACACATCGCGGCCAAGGCGATCTGTTCCAAGCAGCATGGCGGGCACATATTGATTGGCTTCGCGGGCATGTTGCGCGCGCTGCAACGCCACGTCATCCGCCATCCATGCTGGAGGCATCAAACTTAATTGCAAATTGCCCGCGGCCCAGCGTGGTGCGGAAACATTTCCACTAAGCGTGACTTCGCCAAATGCCCACGGCGTTGACAACGCAAGCACGGCAAGCAAAGCAACCAACAACCACACGCCAATACCCAATCGATTTTTATTTGCGCGCGCTCCGCGCGTTGATGTGGCAACTTGCGTTTGCTGATTCACATCTGCTTGGTTGGCGTCCACTGCCAAAGAATACGCTGATTCAATTTTGCCATGCGCCGCTGGCCGCAAAAATAGGACAGGCGCAATTGGAAGGACTAGCGTTCAAACGGCAACAT
The DNA here is from genome assembly GCA_903914045.1 of uncultured bacterium. Classification (GTDB taxonomy): domain Bacteria; phylum Planctomycetota; class Phycisphaerae; order Phycisphaerales; family SM1A02; genus SYAC01. Next base: position 796 of record CAIWNO010000299.1, read on the forward strand.
TGACTGTGTAACCTCAATTGATTCCGCGTCGTGCCAACGGTTTCCACGACTATCAAGTAGGCGACTAAGGATTGATTAAGGCTGGTTTGGAAGCCGGCTCATTGTCATCGCCGCGCGGACGCCCGCCCAAACTACCCATGGCGCCACCCATGGCCCCACCCATGACGCCACTTGCGCCGCCAGATCTTCGTCCAAATTTCGGGTCCTCGCCTTTGCGGATGGTCTGGATAATGTCGGCGATGGTTTTATCCCGATCACGAATATCTTCTTGCAATTTCTTGCGCGCGTCCTTGAGCGATTTATCCAGCGCGACAAATTCAAATCCGCGCGCCTGAATGTCAAGTTCGACTTGCTTGTGCGCGTTCAGTTCAATGTCTTTCATAAGCGTTTCTTGCGCGGCAACATCGCCATTTTTTTGAGCGACGTTCCAAGCCTCACCTAACTCACGAATTTTATTTTGCACACGAATGTCCTCCACGCGAACGCGATACAAATTGGGCTCGCGCTCTTTCATCATCGACAACCCCATGAGTTTGCGTGCTTCGCGCGCAAGCCGCTCACGCAATGCTTTGGGATCGCTCTGGCGAAGTTTGACCAACTCATCGGCCCACTGCGCGTTCACGTCGCGCGCCGTGGCAATGACTCGATCAATATCCTCCTCGCTTAATTCACGCCGTGCGCCTTCACCACCACGCCAACCGCCACGATTCAATCCTTCGCCAGCGCGCTGCGGAGCGGCGTGTTCATCTTGCGCGCCTAGAGATGTATTTGGTTGCGCTGATTTTTCTTCTAGGCGCTCGGATTGCGGCGCGCCCAAGTGGAAAGCCGTGGTGGCCACCGCGGCAACGATCAGCATTCCAACCGCAACTCCCGCCACGAATGTTTTTGAAATCATCGTCCAGCCTGCCCGGTGCCAAGCACGTTGCGCATTTCAAACGCCAAATCATCAAGACCCGCGCCTTGCGCGGACGCAAGTCCAATGAAATTCTCGTCGCCTGAAGAATTGGAGGAGGCTTCAAGAGCTGCCGCAAGCGAGCGATCATCCATCGGCGCATTCATGCGCGCGCCAGAAGTTTGCCACGCCAAAATGGCGCCGCCCGCCACAATTAAAATGGCCGCGGCCGCCTTCCATTGAAATGATGTGCGCGAACCAATTCGGCCCACGACTTCTTGATTGGGCAAGTGCGCCACGCTGGCTTTAAAAATGCGCGCGCTCAGACCGATTGGAATATCGCTAGCGCTGGCGTTCAGCGCGCGAAGTGTTCGAGCAAGTTCAAGATCGTCATGGGTTTCCATTGGTGTGCTCCTGAAGCCTACCCAACGGGGCGGGCGGTTTTTTGTTGCAACTCGCATGCAAAAGAAAGCAAGTATCGGACTTGAATTTCATAGTGAATCGTCCCCCATGTGCCGGCGCATGAGGTCGCGCAATTTGCGAATTGCACGGTGATGGCGCGCCAAAAGCGTGCCCAGTGGCTCTGAAAGCATGACGGCGATTTGCTGAAAGCTCATGCCGCCTTGGTGGCGTAAATCAATAATGGCGCGGTCGGAATCGGGCAGTTGATCCATGGCTTCGCGCAAAGCGTGAATTTCCTCGGCGTTGGCCTTCTCGGCGACCGCTTTTTGCGGCGCGACATCAGTCAAAATATCGCTGTCCATGGGCTTGGCGTGCAACTTGCGTCGGCGCATCTCGTCGCGCAAACGGTTTATGGCGATGCGAAAAATCCACGCCTGAAAATGTCCCTGCTCCACATAGTCGGCAAGTTTGCGCGCGATGGTGCAGAACACGCTCTGCGTTATTTCCTCGGCCAGTTCCTGATTGCGCGTGTTGGAACGCAAATACGCGTAGATGCGCGGCGACCAATATTCAACCACCACTCGCCACGCGGCGGCATCACCCTTGGCGGCGCGCGCCAGAATCTCGCGGTCAAATTCTTCTTCGGAATTCTGCACTACCAGCAAGTCTACAACTCAACACCTTCGCGGGTTCTTCTGAATGACAAATTGCGCGGGCCTATTGCGTGGACAAATTGCGTGGAAAAATTACTTGGGCTTATTACTTGGGCTTATTACTTGGGCTTATTACTTGGGCTTATTACTTGGGCTCATTACTTGGGCTCATTACTTGAGCTCATTACTTGAGCAGATTACTTGGGCACATTACTTACCAAGATGAACGTGAAAGTCGACGCCATAAAGCCAATCGCAATCACATTGAATCACATGGGCATGCCATCAAAATCATCGCGCGCATTTGCGCCGCGATCATTTGGCCGCACCAAACGCGGCGGCGCGTCCCATGAATTCGCAGCAGGATTGTCGGATGCATCACGAAAGCGCGTCACGCGGCTGTCCCATGTCAAACGCACAACGCCGGTTGGTCCGTTGCGCTGCTTGGCAATGATCAACTCCGCAAGTCCGCGCTTGTCTGGATTGGCTTCGCCCCAATCATCATCGCCTTGGTGGTAATACTCCTCGCGGTGCAACATCATGACCACGTCGGCGTCCTGTTCAATGCTGCCCGACTCGCGCAAGTCGCTCATCTGCGGACGGTGCCCCGGTCGATCCTCCGACTTGCGGCTGAGCTGGCTTAGACAAATCACCGGCACCTCTAGTTCGCGCGCCATGGCTTTAATACCGCGGCTGATATCGCTGACTTCCACTTGACGATTTTCACTGCGCGTTCCCGCTGACATGAGTTGCAAATAGTCAATGAAGATTGCCTCAATGCCATGTTGCTCGCGCAAACGGCGCGCCTTGCTGCGCATGGACAACATGGTGAGTCCTGGCGTGTCGTCAATCCACACCTTGCTGGTCTTCATGGCTTCGCACGCCGCAAGCAGCGCGCGATAATCCTCGTTGCGCAACATGTTACGCCGCAAGCGCTGCGAATCAATTCCGCTTTTGCTGCACAACAAGCGCTGCACTAATTGTTGCTTACCCATTTCCAAACTAAACATGGCAACGGAGTGGCCCGCGGCCGCGGCATTCTCCATCATGTTCAACGCGAACGCGGTCTTGCCCATGCTGGGGCGCGCCGCCAACACAATCATTTCGCCCTTCTGCAAACCGCTTGTAATCTCGTCAAATTCAGCGAAACCGGTGGGCATTCCGTTGAATGATTTTCCATCGCTGGTGTCGATCACTTTGATGGCGTGATCAAGCAACTCTTGCAATGTGGAGAATTGCGCGGACTCTCGACGCTGCGCGATTGCGAAGATGCGCTGCTCGGCGGCTTCCAAAACTTGTTGCGGAAGATCGGTCGAGGCTTGCGCGTCGGCAAGAATTTCTCCAGCCGCGCGGATCAACTCGCGCAGCGTGGCCTTGTCGCGCACAAGGCGCGCGTACTCACTGGCGTGCGCCGCGGTGGGAACGCTCTCCGCAAGTTCCACCAAATACGCGGTGCCACCAACATCATCAAGAATGCCGCGGTCAAGCAGTTGTTGATTTAGTTGCACCACATCAAGCGATGCGGTGCGATCCCAAATACCAACCATGGCTTCAAAGATGGCGCCGTGCGCCGGGCGAAAAAAGTCGCCGCTGGTTCGCACCAACTGCACCACATCGCCAACCACTTTTGGATCGATTAAAATAGATCCAAGCAAACTCATTTCGGCTTCAATGGCGTGCGGCGGCGCGGCGTCTAAAAGACGTTGGGCGTCGCGCATGTCCATGCGCGGACGCGCGCGGTCAGACCCGCGATTGAAAGGCTGCTTTGGTTCCATATGAGTGGCCTAGAAAGTTGTGGAGTGAGTGACCCGAAAGACTTCCCGAAAGACTTACTGCGCGTTCGCAAGTTCTGCGGGCACAACACCTTGTTCACGCATCAAGCGACCAGGCTTAAAGCGCACTGAACGCTTGGCCGGCACCTTGACAGGGACAAGTGTCTTTGGATTTTGCGCCATGCGCGGCGCGCGTTGACGAACTTCAAACACGCCGAAGTCGCGAAACTCAAGTCGATTGCCTTGGTTCAATTCTTCAATGACCGCGTCCAGAAATGCCTGAACAATTTTTCGAGTCTCGCCACGATCCGCGCCAGTTTTTTGAGCGACTTGTTCAACCAATTCTTTTTTCGTGATCGTGATCATTTTTAAAGTGTCTCCAAAATTATTTTTCAAGGGAAAAGTAAAACATATTTCCAACGCTCCACAGTATGGTCAAACAAGTGGGTTCAAGTCAAGAGCAAATTTCATCAACCATTTATGTGCGAGTTGTCCCCGCATGTTGTCCACGGATGCGGTGAATTGCGCTTGTGGTGCTTAAACCCGCACGTAAACCTAAAATGTGCAAAGTTGCATTTATTTTCTTGACAACTCCCATTTCAGGTATTTGTTCCGGTTGGTAGTCGCCACCCTTGGCGTACACATGCGGGCGCGCCGCTAAAAGTGTTGCGTCCGCGGTGGCCTCATCAAACC
>CAIWNO010000300.1 GCA_903914045.1 uncultured bacterium
ACCTGCTTGCCAGATGAGTTCGTCAACGCCGATCGTATTGATGAGCTCTTTGTTTTGCTCAGTGAAAATGGAATTGACATGGTGGATGAGATTGAGGTGCAGCGCAACAAGCTCACTCCACTGGACGCTCCATTGCAAACCAACTTGAAGTTTCACCGCGACAATCCCAAGCACCGTAAAGAGGCGTGCTCGGTTCCAGCCGCGATTCAAGGACCGCCACCCGCGCCAATTTTAAGCGCTGGCGCGCAGCCAAAAGTTCTCAAGCAAATGAAAGATGTGGTGGAAATTCCATCCACCAAGGCGGGGCCAGAAGCGGCGGATCTAGACGATGAAATTTTGGATGACGAGGAAGCCATGGCAATCGTGGCGCAGGCGTTGGCCGAGCAAGGCAGCAAGCGCATTGATGATCCAATTCGCATGTACTTGACGCAGATGGGAACAATTCCTCTTTTGACACGCGAGCAAGAAATTCGCTTGGCCAAGAAAATTGAAACCACCCGCATGATCTTCCGTCGCAAATCTCTTGAGAGTGATTACGTGGCGCGCTTGGCCACCGAAACGCTGAAGCAAGTGCGCGACGGAAAGTTGCCGTTTGATCGGACCATGCGCATTTCCACCGCGGAGGAAGATGCCAAGGGCAAGATCGCGTCGCGCATTCCAGGAAATGTTGAAACCATTTCACAGTTGATCGACATGAACGAGCGTCAATGGAATCAACTTGAGGATTCAGAGGTTTCAGTTGAACGCAAAGTGACCATCAAGGAAGAACTGCGCCTGCGTCGCCGAAAGGTTGCCACCCTGCTTGAAGAGTGCTGCTTGCGAACGGGTCGCATTCAACCACTGATGCGTCGACTGCAATCCATCCACCGAAAAATGGTGGAATTGAAGCGCCAACTTCTCAAGGCGGAAAAATTCCCTGAGCGATTCGATCCCGAGGATCAAATCGTGATGAACGAGGAGTTGATTGGTCTTCGATCCATCGTGTTTGAATATCCCGAGGAACTTGAAGCGCGTATGAAAGCCATTATGCGCGTGTTTGGCGAGTATGAACAAGCCAAGCGCGATCTGTCTGGTGGAAATCTTCGCTTGGTGGTCAGCATCGCCAAGAAGTATCGCAACCGTGGACTCCCCTTCTTGGACATTATTCAAGAAGGCAACACGGGTTTGATGCGCGCCGTGGACAAGTACGAGTATCAACGTGGCTACAAGTTCAGCACCTACGCCACATGGTGGATTCGCCAGGCGATCACGCGAGCGATCGCCGATCACGCGCGAACCATTCGCGTGCCTGTGCACATGATTGAAACCATGAGCAAGTTGCGCAACATTCAAAAGCATTTGCTGCAGGAGCTTGGTCGTGAACCAACCGGTGAAGAGATTGCGGCGAAAGCCAAGATGCCAGCCGAGGAAGTTCGCCGCGTGATGAAGATTAGTCGCCATCCAATTTCACTTGATCGGCCTGTGGGCGAAAGCGAAGACAGCCACTTTGGAGATTTTATCGAGGACGAACGCCAGTCAAGTCCGTCCGAAGCCGCCAGCAACGAGTTGCTTCGTCAGCGCATCAATGATGTGTTGAAGACGCTCACGTATCGCGAGCGCGAAATCTTGAAACTGCGCTACGGCATTGGCGATGGGTACACCTACACCCTTGAGGAAGTCGGTCGCATCTTCAAGGTAACTCGTGAGCGAGTGCGCCAAGTTGAAAGCAAGGCGTTGAAGAAGTTGCAGCACCCAGTGCGAAGTCAGCGCTTGTCCAGTTTCCTGGTTTCACAAGATGACGCGGATGATGCTGGTGATAGCGAAGTGCTGGACATTGGAACGGATATCACTGATGACGCCGAGGATTGATTGAGACATGTTTGAATTGCAACGGGGTGGTCACACGGCCACCCCGTTTTTTTATGTCCAGCGCAAATGCAAAACGCAATGCGGCGAAGTACACTTGTTCTTCCTGCGGATGTGGCGAAATTGGCAGACGCGCAAGATTCAGGTTCTTGTGGGGTCACACCCATGGAGGTTCGATTCCTCTCATCCGCATTGAAAGTCCGACCCAAGTGGTCGGATTTTTTATGCGCATTCACATTGGTATTGACGCGCGGCCACCTGTTGAATGATTGGTGATTGGCGCACACCCCCCTACACTTGCGATGTGATTTACTTGGATAACAACGCCACCACCATGCCGCTACCAGAAGTTGCGCATGCCATGGGCGAATCGCTGCAGAACAACTGGGGTAATCCCAGCAGCGTGCATCGATTTGGGCAAGCGGCCCGCGCCCAGGTTGAATACTCCCGCGAACAGGTGGCGCAACTTGTTGGAGCCAGCGCGCGCGAAATTATTTTTTGCTCCAGTGGAACCGAGTCTGCGGCGCTTGCGCTGCGTGGCGTTGTGCAAGCGCATGCCAATCGGCGCTTGATTATCACAAGCAAATTGGAGCACTCAGCCGTGCGCAATTTGGTGGAGCACTTGGAAAGCGTGGGAGTGTGTCAAGTGATGTGGGTTGAGCATGCGACCAACGGCTGCATTCATCTTGATCACTTGCGCTTGCTGATACAAAAACACGCGCATGACATTGCCTTGGTGTCGCTGATGTCGCTAAACAATGAGACGGGGGTCACTCTTGCCGTGCGCGAAGTGGGTGAAATATGCCGCGAGAGCGGCGTGTTCTTTCATACAGACGCCACGCAAACGTTGGGCCGCCAACCCTTTGATGTGGTGAACTGCATGGTGGATTTCGCCACATTCTCCGCGCACAAATTGCACGGCCCCAAAGGCGTGGGCGCGTTGTTCGCGCGCCGAGGCGCGCCAGTGACCCCGCAACTTGTGGGCGGTCCACAAGAGCGTGATCGGCGCGCGGGCACGGAAAATGTGCCGGGAATTATTGGCTTTGGGGTGGCCGCGCAGGCCGCGCGGCAATGGCTGGACCAGTCCGCCGGCATGGCGCACGACACGCTGCGCGATGAGTTTGAGAGGCTCGTTCAAACATCAATTCCAGACGCGGTGATCAATGGCATTGGGGCGGCCAGAGTATGGAACACAAGCAATATGGCGTTCGCGCATCTGGAGGCCGAGGCCATTGTGTTGGCGCTTTCCAATGCGGGCGTGTGCGCCAGCGCGGGCGCGGCGTGTAGTTCGGGCTCCCTTGATCCATCGCCCGTGTTGTTGGCCATGGGCGTTGCGCCTGTGTTGGCCCATGCAAGCGTGCGCTTTAGTTTGTCGCGCTTCACAACGCGCGAGGACATTGCGCGGGCCGCCACGATTGTCTGTGATTGCGTGCGCCAACTTCGCGCGCGCACTGGCGCCGCGATTACGAATGTGCAGTGAACAATTTTGCAAGCACTGCCTGCGCGATTACGAATGTGAAGTGAACAATATTGCAAGCACTGCCTGCGCGATTACGAATGTGCAGTGAACAATTTTACAAGCACTGCCTGCGCGATTACGAACGTGCAGTGAATAATTTTTCAAGCACCTGTTTGCTGGCAAGTTCAAAGGGACGAAATCGCTCGGTCGAGCCCTTTTCCTCGCTGAAGATCAACGCGCGATCCGCGCCCAAGCGCGAGGCGGTTGGCGTGTCCATGAGGTAGCTGGAATCATTGGCGCTCATTTGCATCAAGACACGAAAGTCAAATTCACGCAGCGCGTTGCGATCAATGCAGCGCTGCACACTTGGCGCGGTGTCAGCCCACGCGAATACATGCACGCCAACACCAGGACCATCGCGCAAGATGGCGCCAAGCACTTTGTCGGGCTTTGGCGGACCATCACTTGACATGGAAAAATCATCCTCATCCTTGCGCAACGTGCGATAGCGTTGCAGCCCATGAATCATCAGCAATATGGGCGGTTGATCTTGTCGGCCATCGGCTATTCGCTGCGCGACTTCTTGGCCAAGTTGAAGAATGGCGCCGTCGCAATCGCGGTAGTTGGGAATTTCAGCGTTGAACTTGAGCGTTTCAAGCGTGGACTGCAACGCTCCAGCCGTGGGGGAATCGGGAGTGGTTCCATCAAGCAGAATGACGCGGCCAGAACTATGGCGAGTTGCGGCCGCAAAACTAGCCAGCGCCGCAACGCTTAGACCCGCCGCGACATCTTCGCGTTGACCGACAACAACAATGTTGGCGCCAGACTGACGGCGCAACGTGATCGCGCTGGCGTTGCGAATGGCGACTGGATTTCCCAAGAAAATATTCAATGCAGGCACGCCACGTGATGCAGGCTGCTTGAGTACATCTAGAAGTGGCTGACACTGCTCAATGCGCGCCGCGGCGGTTCCGTCAAAGACAATCATCTTGCGATCTGAAACTCCTTGGGCGCGCGCGGTAGCGGCAAGTTCACGCACGCGCTCATCACGCTGCGCGTCGGTGAGCCACACCACTTGAAACGGACTGTTGCCCTCGATCAAACCACCCGCGTCGTTGTAAATAGCCTCGCCTGGACGGGACAAAAGCCGTGCCGCGGTGTTGTCGTCGGACAAAATCATGGCGGAGTCCGCCTCGTTGCATTGCAGCGCAATTCGAATTCCCATTTGACCCATGGTTGTGCGCGGCAAGGCGTAGGTTCCACCTAGGGTTTGCGAACCAAGAATGACATGCATGCCAAAGGCGCGGCCTTGGCGCACCAATCGATCAAGCAACAAGGAGGAATCTTGGGCGACTTTGTCCTCTTCCACGAACAACTCTTGAAATTCGTCAACGATCAACAGCGTGCGTGGCATTGGGTCTTGCTTGCCAAGTGATCGCCAGGCGGCCAAATCTTGCACGCCAGCGTCGCGGAACAAATCACCGCGGCGCTTCAGCTCCGCATCCAAACCTTGCAACACACTCAAGCCAAATTCACGGTCGCTTTCCACCGCCACCGCGCGCGCGTGCGGCAACGCATGGGTGGCGTACGCCTTAAATTCAACGCCCTTCTTGAAATCAATCAACCACAATTCAACTTCGTCGGGTGAATACCACAGCGCGACGTTGGTGATAAGCGCGTGCAGCAAGGTGCTTTTTCCGGAACCAGTTTTGCCCGCAAGCAGGACATGCTGCCGGGTGCCCTCGCCAATTTCAATGACCTGCAATTTGTTGGCGCCGCTTCGACCCACAGGCACGCGCAAAATCTTGGCGCTCGAACTTGTCCAGCGCTGATCCATCTTGGGCTCGATGGCTTGAAATGGAACCTCCACCCTTGAACCAGTTTTGGCCGCGCGCCCCACGGTTTGCAATATGTTTTGCAACACGGCGGAAGATGGCATGGATGCGGGGACAAACGGCACATCTTCAAGACCTGCCGTATCCACGACAAATCGATCAATTTTCCAAAAGACTTTCACGCATCGCTGCAGAATTTCCTCTTCCTGCAGCAAGGCTGGAAAAGGTTTTGTTGGATCGCGCAGCAATATAAAGTGAACACCGCAACGCGCGCCCGATTGAAGCAGACTGGCGAAGCGCTTGCTGCCAGCGTCGGTCAAGCCCTCTGGAAAATCAGCGAACACAATAAATCGAAGTGGTTCGGCCAACTCCCCCGCTTGCTTGTTGTAGTCGGCAATGGTGGCAAATTCATTGCGCAGATATTTCTGAATCACCGTCTCGACATACTCCGTGAGATCGATCAATTTTTGTTCAATATGCCGCGGCTCGCTCCAAATCCGCTCGCTCACTAATGTCTCCATTTCGTCGGCTAAATGCATGAAGCCAGCGAAACTTTGTCCAAGTCCAACCGGATCAAAAAAGTAGAAGCGCGCCTTGCCAGGCGGCGTCTGAGTGAGAAGACGCAGTACCGCGCTTTGAATCATTTCAAGCGCCTTGGCACGCGCTTGTAGCGGCGCCTCGACCAACAGCGAAGGCGATTGTGGAAGCGGACGAATCGCGGGAATGGTCCATTGAGGAATTGAATTTGGAAATTGGCTCCAACCACAATCTGGCTCCACGGGAAGTGCGTTTGACACGGTGGCCAAA
>CAIWNO010000301.1 GCA_903914045.1 uncultured bacterium
CAAGCGCACCGACTCTGAAAAATTTATACCCGCGTGAGACTGATGTCTTGGCGCGAAGTCTGGCACGCGCAATAGGTTCACCCGCGCGCGTTGATTGGCTGATGCATGTTTAATCGCGCGACAACAGTCCAACGCGCCCGCTTGGCTTGATTAACTTTGAAATATCACTTTGCAAACTCGCCCTTGATTTGAATCAGCGCGTTGGTGAGCGCGTCAATGTGCGTTTGGTCATGCGCCGCGCTCACTTGCACGCGCAGGCGCGCGTGGCCCTCTGGCACAACTGGAAAACCAAATCCAATCACGAACACGCCAAGTTCTAAAAGACGGCGGCTCATGGCGATGGCTTTGGCGGTGTCATGCACAATGATTGGGCAAATGGCGGTCTCGCTTTCAAGCACGGTGAAGCCCGCTTTGCGAATGCCCGCGCGAACGGCGGCCACATTGGCGCGCAACTTGGCCACGCGCTGTGGCTCGCGCTGCACAATTTCAATGGCGCGGTTGGCGCTGCACGCAATGGTGGCTGGAAGCGCGTTTGAAAATAAAGTTGGCCGACCGCGCTGCACAAGGAGCGTCATGGCCTCACGACTTCCGGCGATATATCCGCCCGCGCCGCCGCCAAGCGCCTTGCCCAATGTGCCCGTGAAATAATCTATTTTTGTGGCGGACATGTTCCAGTGCTCATGCGTGCCGCGACCGGTGGTGCCCATCACGCCCGTGCCGTGGCTGTCATCCATGATCAACATGGCGCCATAGCGATCGCACACCGCGCGCAGTTCTGGCAAATTGGCAACGCTGCCCTCCATGCTGAACACGCCGTCGGTCACCACCCACAACGTTCCGGTGAGCTCTGGATTGGCGCGCAACTCCTCTAGTTTGGTCGCCAAAGATTTGGCGTCGCCATTTTTATACACGCCGCGCAGCAAGCCTTTTTTAATGCTGACCGCCAGGCGAATGCCATCGATGATGCTGGCGTGGTTCAATTCGTCGGACACAACGGCGTCGCCTGGCTCGCACAATGTGGCGAAGATGGCCTCGTTGGCGTTCCAACAACTTGTGAATGTGTAGCTGGACTCCACACCATAAAATTGCGCGATGGTGTTTTCCAACGTCTCGTGGCAATCAAATGTGCCGCAGATAAATCGCACGCTTGCAGTGCCCGCGCCGTATGTGCGCAGGCCATCAATGCCGGCTTGAACAACTTCTGGATGATTGGCCAGCCCCAAATAATTGTTGCTGCAGAAGCACGCCACTTCGCCGTACTCGCGCAACTTCACGGTGGCGTCCATTGGACCCTGTATGGTCTGCAACAATTTCAGCTGCCCGTTTTGCTGCAATTGCTGCAGTATTTGATGGGTGCGGCTCTGAAAATGTTCGGAGGTTGTGCTGGCGTTGTTGCTCTGGGTGGTCATGATGTGCTCGCTTCTATTGTTTTTCAAAAACTACATTACAAAGTGCCCGCGCCGTGAACGTTAGTGCGCCGCGTACCGGGCCTTGATGGCGGGAACTACATATTTTTCAAACGCGCTCTCCAAAGTGTGCGTTGGTTTCCAACCCCAATCGTGGCGCGCGGCGGTGTCGTCAATGTCCTCGGGCCAACTGTCAATGATGGATTGACGGCCAATGTCCGGCGCGAAAGAAATGTCGGCGGCTGGAAAATATTTGGCAACG
>CAIWNO010000302.1 GCA_903914045.1 uncultured bacterium
CCCGCGACTCGATTTATTCAGGCGGGCAAAGCGTGGCTGATCACGTTTGATGGCGATGGAATTGTGATCATTGATCAACACGCCTTGCATGAGCGCGTGATGTTTGAGCGCCTGCGCGCCAATCTGACAACGGGGTCGCTGCCTTCGCAGCCGCGTTTGGTTTCCAGCATGATTTCCCTGAATGGCGAACAATTGGAGCGGCTTGAAGCGTCGCAGGAATTGCTCACGCGCCTGGGATTTGACGTGCGCGCGTCGGGCCCCAAGAGCGCCACCATTTTCGCCGAGCCGCTCTTTTTAATTGAGCGCAAGGTGGATGTGCCCGAGATGATTCTAAGTTGGCTTTCGCGCGATCACGCCAGCACAGAGGATGGCGAAGCCGTTCTGTCGGAGGTGCTTGACATGATGTCGTGCAAGGCCGCGGTGAAAGCTGGCGACGCGCTGAGCGATATTGAAATTGCGGCGCTGCTACAAGATTTGGAACGCGTGGAGCGCGCCACCAATTGTCCACACGGACGACCCACCGCCATGCGCATTCCATTTCGCGAACTTGAACGTCGCTTTGGCCGCGGCTAAAGCACGCCGCATGTCTAGAACATGTTGTACGCACTCTGAACGCGCAAATATTTTATTCAGGCTCATCAGCATCCGTAAGAACGCGCTCGAACGAAGTTTGACCAGTGCGCAAACAACGGCGCAAGTAGGGGCGGCATAAACCGCATCCGCCGCCGCACCCCAACGACATCTCCACTTCTGCAATGGTGCGTTGTTTCTCGCGCGCGTCTTTGAGCACGTCGACAAATGTGACTTGATAACAAATACAGCGATCAATATGCATGGGGTACTGATTTCAAAATGAAAATCATCTGGGGTCGTAGGCGCAATCGTCGCCGCTTAAGAACCCGTTCTTGGGAAAGTCAGTGACAAATTTCAAAAGTTGCGCGTTTGAAAATTCACTCTTGTAGGGCGTGGAAAAAGCGGCGCTATGTCCATCCAAGAAGCAGGCGTTGCAACAGCCTGCGTGGCAAAAAGCGTTGGTTCCCGCGTGAATCATGCCCGTATTCAGTTCCACCGTATTGCCCGGCGCGCGCATGAATTTATTGCTGCCGCCGCGATAGCCCGCGTCGGCAAACATGGCCACGTTGGCGCCATGGCGTTGCTGCGAGGCGTTCACGCCCATGCGCACGCGCGACCATCCATCTTGAATCGTTGCATCTTCGCCAACCTCTGGATAGAAGCCCTCATGTCCAATGAAAGTCGTGTTGTAGTTGTAGCCAGTCAACGGTTGCGAAGTGGATGCGGTCGTCTGAAACTCCGGACATTGCATGGCGTTGAGCGGATGATCGGTGTAGGCGGTCAACGCGCCGGGTTGACTTGCGCCGCCTTCGGTGCTTTCAAAATCCCAGGCGACGGTGCGAATGGAACTTGCCTCTTGAAAATAAATCACCGCGGCTGGAAATGCCGCGCGATTGTTTGTGGCGTACAGGTGCGCGGCCACACCCATGCTGCGCAAGTTGTTGGAGCACATGGAGCTTTTTCCCGCGGCAAATATTCCGCGAATTCCGCTGGTGACAAGTGCGATCAACACACTGATGATGCTGACAGTGACCAAGACTTCCACCAATGTGAAGGCGCGCCTGCGCAATGCTGGATCGCGAAATGAGCGCGTGAAAAAGACTTGCGCAACACATGCGGCTTGGGAACATTCACGCCGTATCAAAGCGCGCGCGATACATGTGTTGCTGCTCAATTTATACATCGCCCATCACCAGCAAAAGAAATCCGATATCGCCAGAATCCACAACACCGCTCTGGTCCAAATCGGCGGGAGAATTACTCTCGCCAAATGACAGAAGCACCGCGCCAACATCCGCGGAATCAATAATGCCATTGCCATCTAGGTCGCCAACCAAAATAGATTTCACCACCATCACTGCGTCCACTTCGGGCGAACCACTGGCGCCCACCGGTTGCCGAATGCGCACGAAATGCGCCTGATGCAGGCCAACACTGGCCAGATCAATTCCCACTCCGCCGCCCGAACCGTCGTAGGCATGAATGAGATCGATGTAACTCAACTCCTGCACATCTGAAAGTTGAATGGCGGGATTCATGGGCTTGCGAAAATCGGTTGGCAGTTCACCGGGCGCATGGTCAAACGGTCCCGCGTCCACGAAACCCATGGTGGGCATGGGGCCGTCGGCTTGCGTATTTGGAATTTGCAACCACATCACGCCGTCGTCGCTCACATCAATCACGCCTCCTTCGCCAAAGCAATAGCCCGGACTTCCTTGACCGGCAGAGGCATCGGAAAAGAACGCGTTTGAAAACACAATCAAGTCCACGCCGTAGGGATTGTTGGGTGAATCAATTGCGGATTGGCCAAGTTCCAACGTCAGAGATCCGCCGGCGCCAATGGAGACAACTTGGTTGGTCATCCACGCGGGTTGAAATGGCGTCACTGTTTCAGGCGCGCTCAACGTACCCGTGGTGCGCGCAGGTTCACCAAGAGCCGTTTGAGGATTGCGATGTCCCGAAGCCGCGCCAGTTCCTGGCACATATGAAACAACTCGCGTGGCGAATGGAGAATCCGAAAAACATTCGCGGGTTGTCATGAGGAATATAAATAAAATTGCGATCCGCGAAACATCGCGCAGGCACGCGCAGATTTTTGGTGTGTTGGATTGCAACCAAAAACACAAACGCATCTGGCAAACAAATAGATCATGCAAGCGCGAATTCAAAGGTGAAAGTACATGCAATGTCGGGCTCCAAAATAGAGAAGCCTTGTCCATGCCCTATGTGCGCGAGGGCAGTGACCGATGGTCATGGCAGGTCTTCCGACTTCGAGTATTTCCAGCGCCCGCCTTCCCAGTTCCAGATTGGAACCAGTGGCTATTGGGCGCTTGAAGCGGGTTTCAACCCCGCGACTCGTTACGGCGGCGCGTCCGTGGCGGATTCTCACCGCCTTCCCTAAGCAACTTTTGCCGACAATTCGCAAAAGTGGCATGGCAATTATGGAACTACCACAATCCACCATGACGTATTCATACTACCCCAATTGAAAGGGGCTGCTACCGCATATTTTTGCAAGTATCTTGAATTGACCAACCATGCAATTTTGCCGTAGATTCATCCCCTCGCTTGATTTGAAAGACCCCGTACGGAGAACCATGTGAAATTGATTGCCCCTTCGATTGCGTTCGCTTTGATTTTTGCAAGCGCTGCGCTCGCCACGTTTGACGATCCCAAAGAGATTCCGACGCAAGGCGAAAGCGAGACAACGCCACCAGTTGACACCAACGCGCAGGCCCCCACAGAAGAGGCCGAAGATGTGGAGTTGCAAAATTTGCCGGCGCCAATGCGCGCGCAAGTCAAGCAAGCGCTTGCGCAAATCATGCAGCTCAACGATCCCGCGCAACTTCATCAGGCGCTTGAGGCCATGGAAATTCAAAGCGCCAAACTTCCGCCGCAAGCCAAGCCCATGATGGAGTACATGAAGAAAAAGATTCAAGCCAGAATTCAGCAGCTTGAAGATGGCGCGCCAACGGACACCGCCGTGGCCGCCGATGGTGATGCCGCCACGCAGACGACCGCCACCGACGCCAGCGAGCAACCCGCCGTGGCCGCCGATGGTGATGCGTCCACTGAGATGCCCGCCACTGACGCCGCCGCTTCCGCGCCTGAAACCGCGGCCATTGCAGCGACACCAGCAGCAAATCAAACTCCAGCTGCCGCGCAAAAAGCCATGGATGATTTTTTATATGGCGTGCTCGCTGGCCGCAAAGAACTTGCGCAAGTCAACGCCACATTTTTGCTTGAGCCAAATCAAGTCACCAATCAGCAACTTGCGCAAATGATTGACGGAGCGGGGCTTCAAGAGCGTTTGTCCCGCGCTGTTCGCGCCTCCAAGGGCATGGGTGAGCTGGCGGAACTTGCCACGCAAATCGAAGTCCGCGTCAGCGCGGGTCGGTTGGAATTGTCGCGCGATCCAGCGCGCATTGATGCCGCCATTATTCAACTTGGCGGGACCATGCGCCAGCAGTCAATGGCCAAGAGCACGCTTATTGCCGCGGGTTCCTACGCCGTTCCCGCATTGCTCAAGGCGTTGTTTGATACGCGCAATCCCCAATTGCAATTGCGCGCCTCGCAAACGCTTGCGGATATTGGCCGGGGAGCCGTTCTTCCATTGTGCGTCATTTTGCCCACGTCATCGCCGCAAGAACAAGTTGCTATTTGCAATATTATAACGGTTATTCATTCAAAGTTGGCCGCGCCGTGGCTTGCAAAAACAGTGCGCTTGTCCACCACCAGCGATGTCCGCAACGCGGCTTCGACAGCTTTGCGTTCGATGAACGTAGCCAACGTGAACGAAGTGGCTCTGTGGTCTACATTGGCGCGCGATTATTTTGTATCGCGAGATGCGTTGACTCCCTATCCGGGCGAGTCCCAGCAAGTGGTGTGGTCAATCGAATCGTCTCATTCAATTCTTCCAAAAATTGTTCCAACTGAAATCTACGGCGACGTCATGGCCATGCAATGCGCCCAAGAAGCCATGCGACTTGATCCAAACGCCGAGGAGGGACTTTCCATTTATCTTGCGGCGGGGTTGCGCAGCCAAACTCCTTTGTCCAAAAGCGACGGCACCTTCTCCATGGAAAGCGTGGCTCTTGCCGCGGGTTCAGCGCAGGCTGAACGTGTCTTGCGCTTGGCGCGCGAGGTGAACGATCCCGGTCTCACGCTTGTGGCCATTCAAAATTTATCAAAGACCGCCAGCGAGTCCATGCTACTTGATTCCAAAGTGGGCAATCCAATTTTAGAGTGTCTGTCAAATTCAAGTCGTTCAATTCGCATGGCAGCGGCGCTGGCCATTGCTCAAGCAAAACCGCAATTGACTTTTCAAGGCGCGGAAAAAGTGGTGCCAATTTTGGGCGGCGCAATTCAACAAGGCAACGCGCCGCGCACGGTCATTGTTGCAAGTGATGATTCACAACGGCGTGCCCTAGAGGGGAAATTGTCGCAGATTGACTGTGTTTTGCTCGCCAGCGACGCATCGGCTTCGGCGGTTCTTGCATCACTTTCTGGTCATGGCGCCGCGGACCTGATTATTGCCAGTGGTGGCGCCGATGAGATGAAATCCATGCTGAACGCATTGCGGACCAATCCAGGGTTGTCCAGCACGCCCATGCTCATGGTCATTCCAGAAGCCGACGAGGTTCGTGTTGACCGCGCGATTCGGCAAGATCCAAAAATCATGGTTTGGTTTCAAGGCAGAAGCGACTCTGAATTTCAAGCCGCCGCGAAGCAATTAATTTCACGCACCATTGGTGGCGTTGAAGTTGGTTCATCCAATCCCGCCGCGGCCGTGGCTTTGCAACAGCAAACATTGCGCGCGCTTCGCGACATTGGCTCATTGCAAGAGTCTCCTCTCAAAGTGTCGGACGCCGAACGCGATTTAATCGAAGCGCTTTCATCCACAACAGGCGAGACGCAAATTCTTGTCGCGAAAGTTTTAGCCGTTACGCCAACTGTGGCGGCGCAACGCGCGTTGATCGACGCGGCGTTGTCGGCTGTGGAAACCCAGCAAATTGCGCTTCTGCAATCACTTTCTGAAAGTGGTCGCTTGTACGGCAATCAAGCCGAGGAAAAACAAATCGACCGCTTGCGGCAAGCCTTGTTGGAGGCCAAGGGTGAAAACGCCGACGCGTTGGCGCAAGCCTATGGCGCGTTGAGAGTTGGAACGGCGCAGGTCTTGAAGTTGATTTTAAAATAATCGTTGGCCGGCTGCAGCGGTCTTTCACAACACAAGCGTCTGCTGACGCCATGCCGCCTTAGCTCAGTTGGTAGAGCGGAGCTTTCGTAAAGCTCAGGTCACGGGTTCGAGTCCCGTAGGTGGCTTTGATGCAGTTTGTTGCGCATGGCGATTTCAGCCACCGAGGCGTTGCAGTTGGTCCGCAATTTGCTCGGCGTAGTTGATCAAACCAATTGCGCCTTCAGCCTCCACTTTGATGCGCGCCATGGATATGTTCTGATCTTCGCGATCTACGGGATTTGGTTCGCCACGACCAGATGCCGCGACAAGTTGGGTTATGCCAACTTGCAGCGAGCCGGCATCCCGGCGCAAATCTTGGACGCTTCCAAGCACGCGTGTTTTGGCCAACAGCGCGGCCGACGCGATTGATGGATTCAACGACTTCATGGATTGCAGCGAAGTCAAGAACGCTTGACGTTCTTTGGTGTTGGACAGGTCTTCGCAGTTGGTGATGTTCATGTCTTTGGCCGCGGCGAGCAAGGAATCCTGAAGTTGCTTGGTCGCTTTGCGCAAGCTTGTTTCTGAAAGATCAATATTTTTCCAAGCGGTGGAGATTGGAACCGCCGGCGCGTTGCTGGCGCAGTTGGCCAAACCAAATGTCGCGCACAACAGGCTGGATTGCAAAAGTACTGAACACGTTCTGATTGGAAATTTATTTTTCATTGTGGTCGTGCCGTGTACTGAAGAGTACGAACATTTGCCGCGCGGCAGGGTGTTGTCCAGATTGGCGCAAAAGCGCTGGGCACGGGGCCGCCCCGTGCCGCACCCATGTGTACACTTTTAAAATGTCTTCGAATGCTCCACCGGCCACCTTGCATTCGCGGGATTCAAACGCGCTCGCCATGTTGGAATTGGCGCCAACTCCATTGATTCCAATCCAGTTGGATGCGCACAGCGCCACCATTTGGTGCAAGTGCGAGTTCATGAATCCTTCCGGCAGCACCAAGGATCGCATCGCCACATTTATTTTGACCAAGGCGTGGCGCGATGGAGTGGTGCGGCTTGGCGACGTGGTGGCGGAAGTGAGTAGCGGATCAACCAGCATTGCCATGGCCATGGTGTGCGCGCATTTGGGTTTGAAGTTCATCGCCATCATGCCGGAAGGCGTGAGCCGCGAGCGCATATTGATGATCGAAGGATTTGGCGGCCAAGTTCGCTTCACCCCGAAATCATTGGGCATGCGTGGCGCCAACGACGCGTGTGAAGAATTGGCCGCCAGCACCAAAGTTTTTCTGCCGCGGCAATTTGAAAACTTGGACAACGCGCAGGCGCATCGACAAAACACCGCGGCGGAGATTGCCCAGTGGGTCAAGGCGCACTCGCCCTCGTCGGTGGACACCATCGCCTTCACCAGTGGCGTTGGAACCGGCGGAACCATGGTGGGCCTGTATCACGGTTTGCGCGACCACGGGTTCAAGGTGCTGCCATTCGCGGTTCGGCCCATCGCGTCGGGCAAAAATATTGCGTGCGCGGATTGTTTTTCATCCTTGGAGCAGTGCTCTTTTTCATCGCGCATTCCTGGCGTGCTTGACGGTATGAGCCAGATCTTCAAGCCAACGGAAATTGAACATTTACAGCAGATAGAAGTGGCCGATGAACAAGCCATGGCCGTCACGCGCGCGCTGATTCGCAAGGGTTTTCCAGTGGGTCCAAGCAGTGGCTTGAATGTGGCCGCGGCGCTGAACGTGGCGCCCATGCTTCCAAAAAACACGCGCTTGGTCACCATTCTTTGCGACCGCATGGAGCGCTATTTCAGCACCGAACTTTTCACGCAGTGGCAGTGATGTGTATCGCGTCAACAGCACGCGCTGGGCTGTGCAGTCAATCCGCCACATGTTCACGCCTGCAAGTCGCCGCTTCTTCGCTATTCTGAGTGCATGAGCCATTCCCATAAATCAGAGCAATTGCATTCCACTGGCCACCAACCCGCGCGCAAGACGCCGCCGTTTCGCCATGCCATTCGCTTGTTCATTTTGAACGCGATCTTGTACGGCGCGTGCGCGGCGTTCATCGGCGCCATTATTGGTGACTCGCTGCCTGACAATCAACAACTGAAAGTGGTGCTTGCTTTGTTCGTGGTGCCGCTTGTATTGGCCATCATCAGCACGGTCTTGCATATGAAATCACATACATGGTCCAGCGTTGATGACATGGCGGAGCGCTTGCTTCATCCGCATCAGACTCCGCGCCAGTGACGCGCCAGTTGCGCGCGGACTAATTTATGCAACGACGAGTGTTCATTGGAAGCGTCTTGAAGCCAGTGGGAATGTTGGCCGCAGCTTGTGTCTCGCCGCCAGCGACTGAAACTTCAAGCCCCGCCACGCCAACCGCGGCCGACACTGCGGTTCAATTTGCCAAACCAGACGCCGCGGCGCTTCGTGCGGCGCAATTGGCTCTGAATCCATTGGCGGTTGCGCAGGCTTCTTTTTTTCGCATGTTTAAAGATGGTTCGTTGACGCTTGAAAAGTTCCCTGAGTTTGTGTCCAGCAAATGCGGATTGTCGCGCGTGCAGTGGAGCGCGCGCTTGCTTGCGGGCTTGACTTTGGAGTCGGCCAAGACATTGCGCGCCTCGTGCGACGGGCAGGGCGTGCGCAGTTTGTTGTTGGACCCCGCGATTGGAATTGGTTTGACCAGCGCCGATGCCAGCGTGAGCGCGGCCGCGGTTGAAAAGTTGAAGCCATGGTGTGCCGTGGCCACGGCGCTTTCGTGCACGGGTCTGGCCATTGATTTGCGCGGCGAGGGAACATACGACGAGCAACTTCCGCGCGCGGTCGCCGGCGCCAACGTGGCGGCAAAAGTGGCCAGCGATGCGGGGCTTCAACTTGTGGCGCAAAGTTTGGGCGGCATGACCAGCAACGCGACATTCATGGCGGCGCTGATGCAGCAGTTGAAAAATTCCGCCATTCGTTTGGAGCCCACGTTCGACTCATGGCAAGTCGATGGCAAAGATTCCTACAACCGTACGCGCGGCTTGGCCATGCTTATTCCATACGCCGCCTCTATTTTGGCTGATTACATGGCGTTTTTGCCAAGTGGTGAATCCGCGGCGTTCAAGACCGACTACCTCATGCGCCAAATTCGCGAGAGCACATTCCGCGGACCCGTGACCATTTTGTTCAAAGGTCCCGGCGACGAACTGGACGGCGTGTTGAAAGCAAAAAAAGTTTTGATCAAGTACAAATGCATGACATGAGAAGCAATTTATGAATCCATCAACGCACGCACACATGACGGAATCCACCAGCGGACATCAACGGCGCAAAGCGATCTTGGTCACAGGCGCTGGCGGCGAATTGGGCCACGCGCTTATTCAGCTTTTGTCCCAGCGCGCCGGCAACAGCGTGGTGGCGGTGGACATTCGCGAATTGCATCCTGACATTCGCGCGCATTGCGACAATGCGTTCGTGGGCGACATTTGCGACCACTCATTGCTTGAGCGCTTGCTGGCCATGTATGAAGTGGATGAGGTCTTTCATTTGGCGGCGCTGCTTTCCACGCGCGGCGAGTTCGCGCCCGAGACCGCCCACCAAGTGAACGTGGTGGGCACGTTGAATTTATTGAAGCTGGCCGCGGAGCAAGCTCGCAGCCACGGCCGCAGCGTGAAATTTATTTTTCCAAGCTCCATCGCCGCATACGGCTTACCATCATTGGCTGAAAAACAGCGCGCCAAGAGCGTGAAAGAAGATCAATATTTGGAGCCGCACACCATGTATGGCATCAACAAGTTGGCGGGCGAGCATTTAGGACGCTACTACCAAGAGCACTACCGCAAGTTGGCCAAGGACCGCGTGATTCAAGCGATTGATTTTCGATCCATTCGATTTCCTGGAATCATGAGCGCGCACACCGTGCCAGCCGGTGGCACCAGCGACTACGGTCCTGAAATGGTTCACGCCGCCGCGCAGGGCAAACCCTACGCGTGCTTTGTCCGCCCCGATAGCCGAATTTCTTTTATGACCATGCCGGAAGCGGTGGATGCGTTGGCGCAATTGGCCGACGCGCCCAAGAAAAATCTTTCGCGCTGCGTCTACAACGTCGCTGGTTTTTCGCCAACAGCCGCCGACTTTCAACGCTGCGTTGCCAAATATTTTCCAGCCGCCGACATTTCTTTCGCGCCGGACATTGGCCGTCAATCCATCATTGACAGTTGGCCCGAGGACATTGACGACACCGCGGCGCGCCACGATTGGGGTTGGAAACCAACGCACACGTTGGAGAGCGCGTTTGAAAAATATGTAGTTCCCGCCATCAAGGCCCGGTATGCGGCGCACTAACGTTCACGGCGCGGGCACTTTGTAATGTAGTTTTTGAAAAACAATAGAAGCGAGCACATCATGACCACCCAGAGCAACAACGCCAGCACAACCACCGAACATTTTCAGAGCCGCACCCATCAAATACTGCAGCAATTGCAGCAAAACGGGCAGCTGAAATTGTTGCAGACCATACAGGGTCCAATGGACGCCACCGTGAAGTTGCGCGAGTAC
>CAIWNO010000303.1 GCA_903914045.1 uncultured bacterium
ATCACAATTCAAGGCGAATTAGGGCATAATTGAAGCGCGACAGAGATACACAACACGTAAGTAAAAAAAATGATAATCATTCCAAAACATTTTCTTGGGCAGATGGCGGCCGCGCTCTTTCTTGTGGGTTGCGCCAACACACAACAGGCATTGGAACCAAAAAATACCGACACCACAACCAACGCAAAGACCGCGGTCGAGCCCAAGAACACGGGTGAAGCACAAGATGAATTGCCACACATTCTTGTTTTTACAAAAACCATGGGGTATAGGCACAAGAATATTTCAGACGGTGTTCACGCGCTTCGCGAAATTGGAAATAGTGTTTTTGTTGTGGATCAAACCGAGGATGCCGGCAGGTTCACAATAGAAAATTTAAAACGGTTTTGTGCGGTTGTTTTTTTAAGCACCACGGGCGATGTGTTAAACATGGAGCAACAAAAAGCATTCGAACAATATATTCATGCTGGCGGCGGATTTGTCGGTATTCACGCGGCGTCGGATACGGAATACGACTGGCCTTGGTATGGGCAACTTGTTGGTGCGTGGTTCAGGGATCACACCAAAGTTATTTCGGCAACCGTTCGCCGCGAGGACACAACACACATCAGCACGGTTGAATTTCCAGACGCGTGGAGACGCGAGGATGAGTGGTACAGGTTTCGCAGCAATCCACGCAAAAACGCTCAAATATTGGTGACGGTCAACGATCAAGATTTGGGCGAAGTCACAATGAATGGTGACCATCCAATTTCTTGGATGCATGAGTTTGAAGGTGGCCGCGCCTGGTATACGGGCATGGGCCATACGAAAGAATCTTTTTTGGAAAAAGATTTTAGAAAGCACGTCAGGGGCGGAATTATGTGGGCAATGGGAACCTGCGCGAATTCTGCAAACAAATAAGTTGCGGCACCAGGCGCGGTGACAGAACCATTACAAGGCAGATTTTAGGAAACGCATTGCGGTGTCGGGCAAAAAGCTAGCGCTTATTCCCCAAGGTCCCACGATGCGGCGTAATGGCCGGTTTCAAGTTTAAGAATTTGCCGCAGAATGTCGTTGGCCAGAGAACTTGCGCCAAAGCGGAAAAGATCTGGCGTAAGCCAATCGTCTCCAAGAGTTTCCTTCACCATGACAAGGTAGTGAAGTGCTTGCTTTGCGGTTCGGATTCCGCCGGCGGGTTTCATGCCAATCTTTGGACCGCCCGCAAGAAACGTGTCGCGAATTGCCTCAAGCATGACAAGCGTGACCGGCATGGTTGCGGCGGGTTGAACTTTTCCAGTGCTGGTTTTGATAAATACTTCGCCATCGGCAAGTGGTTTTGCGCCCTTGCGACCAAGAAGTGCGTTGATGGCAAGATCGCTTGCGCGCCGCGCGTTGTCGAGCGTTTCAAGCTCGCCTGTTTCAAGAATTATTTTTAAATGCGCGGGACCACACGCGTCTTTTGTTTCAACAATTTCTTTTTGAAAGACATCAAATTGTCCAGCAAGAAACAAGCCACGGCTGACCACCATGTCAATTTCATCCGCACCTGCGGCGACGGCGGCGCGAACATCTTGTAGGCGAATGTCCAGGGGATATTGACCACTTGGAAATCCAGTGGCCACCGCCGCGACTTTAATGTTGTGACCAAACAACGCCTGCTTGGCTGTGGAAACAAGCATTGGATACACGCAGACAGCGGCAACGGATGGAACCGGATTTTTGAATGGCGCGCTGGAGCCATGCGGACAAATTGCCTTGGCGCATAACGCCCGAACTTTTTCCGGGCTGTCCTTACCCTCAAGCGTGGTCAGGTCAAGCATGGACATGGCCAAGCGAAGCCCAGATGATTTTGCAGAGGTTTTAATACTGCGCGTGGTGAAGGAAGCCGCGCGGCGTTTCACCATAACGGAATCGACGGGGTGATTTTGATTGAAATAAATTTGATTCATAGTGGAAGTGAAAACACCAGAACCGCTCGGGGCCGATTAGCGCGGTGGCTTAGTTTCCGCGTGCTTGTTTAAATATGTCCGAGAGATTTTTTATGGTTCGAACATCAAGAACCTTGTTGTACACATCGCCATAAAAAATCATGAGTGTTTCACTACGATCATCCACAAGCCAAAGCAGGTCGTAGGTATCCGAGCCAGATTGATTTCCACAAGTAATAGTGGACATGGAAAACCCATTTGACGACGCGACCGAATCAGCCTGCGCGTTTTGGTTTCGACCAGCCTGGGTGAGAATGAGTCCACCAAGCACAAACGCGCTTGCCCAAAGCCCAACGGTGTTCATTCGAAATTGGTTTGTTGTGTTTTTCATTTGATAAATTCCCAATACTTAGCGCGACTTTTGAACCTGCTCGATTTCTTTGGCAATATTTCTATAACCAAATCCAGAAAGATTTCTTGAGCCATCGTTCCACGAAAGCGAAATCAACTCTTGATTTGATTGGTCAAGAATGTACGCCACACCGGCCTGGTTGAGAACATATTTTCCACCAACCATGAGGTATTGACCACGCGAACGAGCGGTTTGCCCCTTGGCAGACGGTCCAAGGGTGACAAGTCCAAGAATTAAAATTAAAACAGCGTTGAGAATTATGAGCGCCTGTTTGGGTTTGATGATTTTTTTATTTTTCATATTTTTTAATCAATGTTTGATCGTTTTGATGTGTACATGCTGACATAAACCGCGCCACCCACCAGTAAAAAAGCCAACCCATAACCAATCAATGGAAATCCTGGCGCACTAATTTCCGCCGCCTTGGGAGTGGCGGCGTCTTGCGAGAACGACGACGAGATCAACACAAGTATGCATAAAGAGGCCGCGGCGAAAGAAGGTTTCATAAACACAGTCTAGCGAATCATAAAGAACAAATGCATTTTTTATAACTGAACCAAAAACCTATTTATGACAATAGTTTCTCTGGATTTTCTAAAAATCCAAGTACCGTGTTTAAAAATCGCGCACCCTCGGCGCCATCCACAATGCGGTGGTCGCACGAAAGGCTGAGCGGCAAGACAAGACCCGCATAGAACGCGCCGTCCTTGGTTAAAACCTGCTCTTTGGCGCGGCCAACAGCAAGAATGGCGACCTCTGGATAATTAATAATTGGCGTGGCGAACGCGCCGCCGTAACTACCAACATTGCTCATGGTGAATGTTCCGCCCACAAGATTTTCGCGCGCAACCGTGCGATCCTTGCAGGATTGCGCCAACTCCTTCACAAGCATGGCCAACTCACCAACATTTTTCTGGTGCGCGTTTCGAAGAACTGGAACCATAAGGCCGTGGTCAGTGTCCACCGCGCAACCAAGATGAATTGGTTCCTTGATCAAGATTTCCTCATTGGTGTCATCCACATTGGCGTTGAGTGTTGGATGCTTGCGCAGACCCTTGCACACGGCCAGCATGACAAATGGCAACATGCTTAATTTAGTTCCTAGCGCGGCTGCGTATTCCTTACGCTTGCGATCAAGCTTGGTGACATCGGCGGTATCAACAACGGTGAAGTGCACAGCGGTCCTGACGGATAAATCAAGCGCCTGCGCAATCTTTCGGCGAATGCCACGAAACGGAATGCATTCCTTCACGCCGTCGCGATTCACGGTTGGATACACCGCGGAAATTGCCGCGGCTGTTGTGGTGACCGTGTTGTTGTTTGTCGATGTGTGGGTGATTGGTTGCGCTATGACTACGCGCGAAGCGGTTGTTTCACGCGCCACATCAGCCGCGCCTTGGCTGACGGCTTGAAGATCACTGGCGGTGACGCGACCACCGCGACCGGTGCCGCGAACTTGTTGAATATTGACACCAAGCTCCTTGGCAATACGTCGAACTGCGGGAGTGGCCAGCGAACGATGTGAGTTGGAAGAAGCGGTTTCGTGTTCTGGTTGACGCGCGAATTGGCTTGGAACACCAAGTGATCCGCTGACATTTCCAACAACAGTTCCAGCGTCCTCGTTGGCGTCGGTTTTTATTTCTATCTTTGAAACAGAAACAGGTGCGGCATTTTGTTTTGCTGGCGCGGCAACAACTTTTGTTGCGGGGGCAACAGCCGCACCCTTTGCCGCATATCGAACTAAAACGCTTCCAACCAAAATAGTGTCACCGGCCTTGCCACAAAGTTCACCAATGACACCGGTCCAAGGACTTGGAACCTCAACAAGGGCCTTGTCGGTTTCCATTTCGACCATGGTTTGAAGTTCTTTCACAGAGTCGCCAACCTGCACGCGCCACTTAATGAGTTCGGCTTCGTGAACACCTTCACCAAGATCTGGAAGAATGAAATGACTTTTGTCGTCAGGTTGTTTTACGCCGGCCATGTGAGGTTCTCCAAGAGCAAGTGGATTGAGTGTGAGATGTGTCAGTCACAAATTAGTAAGCGGCAGTTTCCTCTATCGCGCGGGCAATACGATCCGCGTCTGGCATGTAATCCAGTTCAAGTTTGTAGTAGGGCATGATGGTGTCAAACCCAGCCACGCGCTGCACGGGCGATTCCAAATACAAGAAGCAGCGCTCCATAATGCGCGCCGCAATTTCAGCGCCAAAGCCGCATGTTTTGGGGGCTTCATGCACAATCACGCAGCGCCCAGTTTTCTTAACGCTGGCTTCGACCGCATCCATATCAAATGGATACAGCGTGCGCAGATCAATCAATTCAATTGAACGACCACCGCGCTCAATGGCGTGCATGCATTGAACAACGCTGGCACCCCAACTGACAATGGTCATTTCATTTCCTTCACACACCACGCGCGCCTTGCCAAGCGGAAGCGTGTATTCATCTTCTGGAACCTCTTCGCGGAAAGCGCGGTAAATGCGCTTGGGTTCAAAGAACATGACGGGATCTGGATCACGGATTGCGGAGATCAACAAA
>CAIWNO010000304.1 GCA_903914045.1 uncultured bacterium
CGCGCGGCGGCGGGTTGGCAGCCAACATAGGGCCGTCCATCCTGCTCCAGAATTTCTTGCAGCGGTCCACCTTCGCCCCATGGTCCGTGCAACACAGGGAAAATCACGTCGCCATCCAACGCGCGTAAATCAGCAAGATCAAGCCGATCAATCGTGATTTCGTTCACGTGCGCGTTGGCACGCGCAAGCGCGGCGGCCACTTGCGAGCCGCTTTTTATACTGACTTCACGTTCCGCGTCGGGACCACCTTTCAGCACAAGCACGCGCATTATTTTTTCTCCTTGGGTTGGAACGAGCGGCCCCACACCGCGACTTCCATTTCAATGTCCACGCCTTGGCTTTGCAAAACACGCTCTTGAATGATGCGCGCAAGTTCAAGCACATCGTTGGCGCGGCCGCCCTTGTTGGCGCACACAAAGTTGGCGTGCTCCGCGCTGACAAACGCGCTGCCATGCGTGAAGCCTTTCAACCCCGCAAGATCAATCAAGCGTCCAGCGCTGCTTCGTGTTCCATCGTGCCCCACTGGATTTCGAAAGAGGCAGCCCGCCGAATGTTGCGCCAGCGGTTGTGAATCTTTTTTAAATTTATAAATATCCAACATCTTTTCACGAAGCGCCACCGGGTCGCCAGGGGTCAATTGCAGCAGCGTCCACACAATTAAATCCTGCGGCAAGGCCGAATGCCGATATGAAAATTGAATCGCGCTGTGGGGGTGAACTCGAACCTCGCCGCGGTGATTCATGGTGGCGACCGAGTGAATGGCGTCGCCAATGCAGCCATATTTTCCGCCCGCATTCATGCGCGTCGCGCCGCCCATACTTGCGGGAATTCCAGCCATTTGGCACAGTCCATCCAGGCCTTCACGCACGCAGGCGTTCAGCAGTTTCAACACATCAACGCCCGCTGGCACATGCGCCGTGTTCTTCTGCCCATCGGCATGTAATGTCCACTGCGTGAACGCGGGTTGATCCAACTTAATCACCACACCATCCACGCCCTCGTCTAGAACCAATAGATTCGCGCCAGAACCCAGCACGCGAACCGTTTTATTTTCATTGTGGCAGCGGCGCAACAATTCTTTCAACGCCGCCTCGGATTGTGGCCGCACAAGCATGTCCGCGTTGCCGCCAACACCAAACCATGTTTGCGCGGCCAATGGCGCGTCCATTTCAATAATGGCATCCAATCCGTCGGTCAGCGATGTGGGAATGGAGGCGTTCATGTGGATCACTTTCCTAGGAAAATATGCGCGGCTCGATAAACCGGTCCAGCTCCCATGGTCACCACAACATCGCCAGCTTGCGCAATCTCATTGAGCCGAGCGGCGCCCGCTTCAATCGTGCCCACGCATTCCACCGTTCCACCATGCTTGCGAATTCGGTCGGCGACATCTTGGCTTGATACCAGCGCACGCTCGCTCTGCGCATCGCGAACAAAGTGAATATCCGTCAGCAGCACATGATCTGCGGCGCCAAAGCACGCTCCAAAATCCTCCAGCAGCAGGCGCGTGCGGCTGTGTTGATGCGGCTGGAATAAACAGATCAATTTGCGGGGTTTTGTGGCATTTTTCAACGCCTCCAATGTCACGCGCACCTCCGTTGGATGGTGTCCATAGTCGTCGTACACGCGCACGCTTTGCTCTCCAATTTTTCGCTCGCCAACAAATTCAAGGCGGCGGTCAACTCCGGCGAATGAAGCCAACGCCTCTTGAACGCTGGCGCGATCGGCGCCAAGTTTCAGCGCCATAATTCCCGCGCCCGCGCCGTTGAGCACATTGTGCGCGCCAAACAATTTTGGTTGCCATCGAAGTATTTCTTGTTGCTTGTCGCGCACGCGCGCCATGCCGTTGGCCGCCATCTCAACCACGTAATCAGCAGCGGGATGCCAGCCAAATGTTTCAATGTCCGCCACCACGTCGCGCGTCACGCGCTCGCGTTGCGCGCCTTCGTGCGCGATCAACAAGTATCCACCATC
>CAIWNO010000305.1 GCA_903914045.1 uncultured bacterium
AACACAAACCATGTCCATGTCATTTGTCCCGTGCGGAAATACCAACTCTCCCACCACAATCTCTGGTGTGACGGATATGCCGCAACGTCAATGTTGGCCGCCGCGGTCGCCAAGTTTTTCGCGGCTGCATTCACGCCCTTCGCGTCGCCGGCACGCCACGCAAGTTGCAATTGTTTCCACGGCGCGCTTGTTGCGCCCGTGGCGTCATCCAGCGTTTGCCACTGACTTGAAGGCAATGTATTGGCTTGAATTGCCGTGTTTTGTGCTGTATTTGCAGCGACAAACCCCCCACTTGATGAGGCAGTGATTGGCGCGCTTGTAAGTGGTGTTGGAGGAACAGCTCGCAGGCGCGCGCGAATTTGATCGGGCTGCATCAGCGCAATGGCTCTGCGCATTTGATCGGCTTGCGTTGAAGTGCGCATTAAATCACTAGAGAGTTGGCGCATCAGTTTCGCCACGCTGATTTGCCAAGTCCCCCCCACAACCTCGCCTTTCTCGTTCTTTGTATCCAACCAAAGTAGCGAGCGTGAAATCATTCCATGCGATTGAAACCCACGCATGCGCTCTTGAAGCGATGGATCACTTTGCAACAGCGCTTGCGCAAGGCGCGCGCGAACCTCGGCGTTCTTCACACGGATTACATCGGCGTCTTGATACGCCTCTGGCCGAATGGCTAAATCAAGAACAGTGAACAAGGGCGACTGTGTTCCAATTTTTTTACCGACGGAAATGTACTGCATGTAGCGGAAGGAAAAACTGCCCATGCTTTCAATGCGGCCCTCACTCATAATAGCCATTTCTTCAATCGGCAAAAGATCCACTTGGCTGGCGAAGGCGTCGTTGGTGATGGCGTCGCCTTGACTCATCAACGCAACGTCACGGGGCGCACCCGGCTGGGTATTCGCGCTCGCTGAAATGTCTTGCGCGCTTGCGTTGCGGTTGCCAATACAAATCACCGCGCTCAGCATCAACAACACTGTCAATGCGGAGGCAGAATGTAGCCTGATTTGCGCGGATTTTTTGCTTTTTTCAATCGCGCGTCGCTTGATCACGGGCTTCACATAAAAAGCGTAGCACATTCCAATGACGGCCAAAATTGCGCCCACAAGTTGCATCCACACTCCCTCGCGTGTTCCCACGCCAAGCACCGTGAAGTTTAAGCCTGAATACTCGATATTGCCACTTCGGTCGTACTCAGGCGGGTCCCAGAACGCCTGAAAAAACCAAAGTCCATCATGTTCAATAGGTTGATTCACGCTGACCGCTTGCGGCGCGCCCCATGTTCCATCGGGCTGCCCAAATCGAAGTTGACTTGTGTAGTCGCGAATAGTGGATATCTCGCCAGTGAAGCCGCCCACATGTGAAGCGAGCGTGAATGTTTCAAGCGCCACAGCACTAGGTAGCGGCAAGCGCCTGCGGGAAAATAAAATCTCGGCTTCGGATCCATCGGCAAGGCGAATGCGCGTTGGTTGAAACAAGCGGCCACGAAGAACATCTTCTGGTCGATCAAACGCATAGTCGTGAAAGCGCAGCCATTTGGTTTCGCCATCACTGGTTCCAATGCGCGCCATGGATGAGCGCTCGCTAATTTTATTGTCGCGCTGATTCATAGGAACACTCACAGGTCGAACTTCCTGCACTGCGCGTGGAAAATATTCCAATACACGCAGCGTGGTGCCCTCGCTTAACACAAGCGGTTGACCAACGGCAAGCGGACGAACTTGCGTTTCATTTGTGATAGCCATCACCGCGGTCAACTGCGCGGGGTCCGGACCCGCGAGCAACGTGATGGGAATACGCCCAATTCCAGGTAAATATCGCGCGCCAAGTTCAGGCGCCATGCTCATGGGAGCGGAGCGTGGATCAGGATTGTCGCCGGCGTTCATGTCGCGGTTGAGCGCTGGATCATTGAAGATCCAGCGGCGAAATTCTCCGTGTGGCGTCTTCATGTCGACAATCGCCACGCTCACTTCACCGCCTGAAAGAACCATGTCATCTTGCGCGACGGCCACTTTAAAACCGTAGCCGCGCTCCACTGGACCAATGGGAATAAAACCATCCGCGCCAAGCTTAGCCGCCAAGTCCACAAGAATGTCTCCCGCGCCATCAAGCGTGAATTGCACGCACGCTTCATGCGAGCGTTCGGCCAGCAAGGCGGCGGAATCCACAAAGCGAAAGCGAATCAAGTCGCCTTCTGAAGTGCGCGCGCGCGGATCAAACGCGGCAAGCGTAAAGTCGCGAATAGTTCCAGTGGCGGACTCAACACGAACACGCATGGAGGGATTCAGCGGACTGTCCGCCGCGCCTCGCGCTATACGACTTTGCTCCACGGCGTAGCGCAAGTATCCAGTGGCGCTGAATATGATATTTGGAAATGGATCATTGGCCGCGACGGCGGGAATGGCGACATCGATTGGATCAATGGGTTGATCCGCAGCGGCGGAAAAAATATGCGAGCGATCGGAAATGTAATCGTTATAAAATGGAAGGCCGTTGATGGGCCGCTGGCACCACGCTGTATCGCCAGGCTTGCGCACATACAACGCCCACGCCTTTTCCAAATCGTTCTTGAGATAGAACCAATGTTGGCTGGCGTACTCCACTCGTGCGCCAAACAGTGGCTCCACAATGGCGCTGCCCTTGGCTTTCACAGCTCTTTCCACGGGTTTTTCCTCATTTCCCGTGAACAGCAAATCCTCCGCAAGATCGGGCCGACCGGCGATGACTTGGCGAATAAATTTCTGGCGCGGTCCATCCACCACCAGCATGATGCTGTAGGCGCTCTCACCCAACGCGTCCGCCGTTTGCATTTTCCAGTTGGGATCAATGGAGGCCACTTGCACAGACCACTTCTCCGCGCCAACTTGAAGTTGAGTTTGATTGCCTGGCGACGCCAGAATTTTTCCAACGCCCTTG
>CAIWNO010000306.1 GCA_903914045.1 uncultured bacterium
ACGGCGTCGCCCTCTTTCACATTCCAACGAACAATGGTTCCAGATTCCATGGTGTCCGAAAGACGCGGCATTGTGACGGAGATTGGCATTGTTGTTGTCTGATTAGGCATTATACGTGGCGCTTCGAACAGCCTCGCAAATCTTGCGCGTGTTGGGCAAATATTCCTGCTCCAAATTGAACGCGTACGGGGCTGGAACATCCTCGGTGTGCACGCGGTGCACGTGGTTGTCCAAATCATCAAAGCAGCGCTGATGAATTTGCGCCGCGACTTCCGAGCCTGGACTTCCAAAGCTCCACGACTGATCGACAATGACAAGATTGGATGTCTTGCGCACCGAACGTTCAATGGAACCAATGTCGAGCGGCCGAATGGTGCGCAGATCAATGACCTCGCATGAAATTCCCTCTTTGGCCAATTCTTGCGCGGCTTCCATGCAGAAATGCACCGGTCGACCCCATGAGGCCAGCGTGCAATCCGCGCCCTCACGGCGAATCAACGCCTGACCAAATTTCACAAGCACATCTTCGCCAACAGGAACATCGCCCTTCATGCCAAGCATGCGCTCGCTCTCCATGAAGAACACCGGATCATCGTCGCGAATGGCGGTCTTCATTAACCCCTTGGCGTCAGCGGGTGTGGATGGAATGACAATTTTAATTCCAGGCACATTGGAGAACAATCCTTCAACGCTCCAACTGTGCGTGCTACCAAGTTGACCGCCCGCGCCGTCGTTGCCGCGGAACACAATGGGACAACCAAATTGTCCGCCGCTCATGAACAACATTTTGGGCGCGTTGTTCAGAATGGGATCGGCGGCCACCAAACTAAAAGACCAACTCATGAATTCAACCACCGGTCGCAAGCCCATCATGGCGGCGCCAATAGCCATGCCCGCGAAACCACTTTCAGAAATCGGCGTGTCAATCACGCGGCGCGGGCCAAACTCGTCCAACATTCCGCGGCTCACTTTGTAGGCGCCGTTGTACTCGGCCACTTCCTCGCCGATCAACATGACGCGCTTGTCGCGGCGCATCTCCTCGCTCATGGCGTCGCGAATGGCGTCGCGAAATTCAAGTTCTTGCGTGGCGCTCATATCAAACCATCTCCCTCGCGCGTGGCGCGAAATGTTGGCGGATTCAGCGCGCCACCGTACATGCGCGGCTGGCTGGTTCCGCTGTATTTGCCCCACGGCTCGCGGTAGACATCGTGATACAAATCCGAAAGCGGCGGCACTGGACTGTTGTCGGCAAATTCAATCGCGTCGCGCACTTCGGCCTTCACTTCTTTTTGCAGCGACTTGATTTGATCCTGCGTGATAGCGCCCTGATCAAGCACAAATTTCTCAAATGTTCCAATAGGGTCGCCTTGCTCCCAAATGGCCTCCTCGTCGCGCGAGCGATATTTGCGCGGATCGCTCATGGAGTGGCCCTTGTAGCGATAGCAACGCATGTCGACAAACGCGGGACGACTTTCGCGGCGGCTCTTCTCAACCACATCTTTCATGCCGTGATAAACCTCCATCACATTCATTCCATCGATGACCGTCGCGTCAATTCCATAGCCAAGCGCCTTTGATGAAAGATCGTGGCTTTGCGTGGTGCCGCGGTGAATGCTGGTGCCCATGGAGTAGCCGTTGTTTTCCACAACATAAATCACCGGCAAATTCATCAAGCCCGCCAAATTCAGCGCCTCGTGAAACGCGCCTTGATTCAGCGCGCCGTCGCCCAAGAAACACAGCGTGACGCGCGAGGACTTTCCATTGTTCATGACCTCGTCTTCATACTTGGTGGCGAACGCCAGGCCAGCGCCAAGCGGAGTCTGCGCGCCAACAATTCCGTGGCCGCCATACAGATGGTGCTCGCGATCGAACATGTGCATTGATCCGCCCTTGCCTTTGGCGCAACCATCAACGCGGCCAAACATTTCCGCCATGCACGCGCGCGCCGTCATGCCGCGCGCCAACGCGTGACCGTGATCACGATACGCGGTCACCAACGGGTCCTGCGGTTTCAGCGCGGCCACGCAACCAACGGCCACCGCTTCCTGCCCGATGTACACGTGACAGAAGCCGCCAATTTTTTTATCTTGATACGCCTGCATGCAGCGAATTTCAAATTCGCGGATCAACACCATTTCGCGGTACCACCCACGAAGCAACTGCGCGTTTGGAACTGGGCGATTGGCGGCGCGACGAGGTATGGGAAGTCCACCGTGGACATCATGCGCAGAATTTCCGTCAGTGGTTGGTGTTGGCATACTTAAATTTCCGCGGGGTGAATCCATTCAGGAACCGTGGACAGTCCATCGTTATATGGCAGATGACGCTTTCAAGCAAGATGCATAACGCGAAGTTGTATTCACATCACAATGCGGCTTAAAATTGAGGGCCTTTTGATCCTTTATGGATTTGCGGTTTGTGGAATTGGCTTTGGAGCGCCCGCCACCTCGGTTCCAACTGCGTCCTTGACAACGCGCGCGCGAACAACCATCAACGCCATTTCCAATTGCGGATCCAAGCCCTTGACCAGCAAGTCATCAGGACTTGGACGGGGCTTGGCCTTTGGATCATCCGTGGCGGCGATTGTGTCCGCCTTTATTCGCAACTCATTGGATTTATCAATTTGATCTGGCGTCATTTTGGCGCGCAGATCTGGGTTCACTCCCCAATCATTGGAGCCAGGCTTCTTGTGTACAAGACGGCCCTTGGTTCCTTCGGGCTGAGAAACTTCTGGTGGCAAGACATAATGTTGGGTTGTGATTTTCACGGCCGCGGACTTGCCACGGTCCGCAAGTGGATTCACCTCTTGAACACTGCCCTTGCCGAAACTTCGTTCGCCAACAATCACGGCCTTGTCATAGGCCTGCAAACATCCGCTTAAAATTTCACTAGCGCTGGCGGAGGATTGATTCACCAACACGGCCACCGGCAAATCCTTCAATTCGGCGCGATTTGATTCGGCTTTTTTACTTGAAGTCGTCACGCCAAATCGATTCTCAGTTGAAACCAGTACTCCGCTTTCAATCCATAAATTGCAGAAATCAACCGCTGAAGAAAGCAGACCACCAGGGTTTCCCCGCAAATCCAAAACAAGTCCGTTCAATTTGCGTTGCGCACGCATCTCCTTCAATGCCGACATGAAATCAGAGAAACTATCCTCGTTGAAACTTGTCAAACGCACATAGCCAATGCCCATGGATGGATCCACATACCACTCCCATGATGGAGTTCCACTTTCGGACAAACTTTTTTTGTTCCATCCGTTTACGGATCGCATCTTGATGCTTTCACGCTTCATGGCCACATCGAATGGATCAGCCACGTCCGCTCGGCGGATGGAAAGCGTGACCGTGTCGCCTTCTGGACCAGTGATCAAGTCGACCGCTTTGTTCAAAGCCCAACCCGTTGTGCTTTGTCCATCAACGGCAATAATTCGATCATCGGGCTTCAAACCGGCGCGCGAAGCAGGTGAACCTTCGAGCGGATTGATAATTTGAATGTCGCGTTTCTCATCGTGGCGAATCAGAATTCCAACGCCAACAAAGTTGCCCTCGACTTGCTGACGGAATCGCCGCAACGCGTCGGGCCAAATCAACGCTGAATAATTGTCCTCAAATTTTCGGGACAGCACGCCCATGGCTCCCTCGCCAAATTCGTGCAACACAACCTCCTCTGGAAGTGCGACGGTGGCTTCGTTGATCTTCAACAACTCATTGATTATTTCACGAAACATAACGCCATTGACAAGGTCACGATTGGCCGCGGAAATAGTTTTTTCAGCCTTGTCGATAACCGCGATCCAAGCCGCGCGCTTGACGTCATCGCTTAAATTTGGAAAACTTTCACGACATTCATCAGTTGTCGAAAGCAATTTCAACGCCTCAACTCCGCCAAGAAGCATGGGCTTCCAACCGCAATTTTCAAGATGATCCGAGGCGGTTTTTTTCAGCGCCTCTTTCAACAAGGCCAGTGAAATGCCGCGAAACTGGTCCTTCCAACTATCCACCAGACCTGGGTTGTATTCAGGAAAAATATCATCCGCTTTCACGCTCAACTCCCCATTGGGATCATTGGGATCATTGGTGGCGTCGGCGGCGGCGATTTCTTTCTTTTCAATCTTGGGATCAAGCGCCTCCATGGCCTTGAAGCGATCATTTTGTTTTTTACGCAAGTCATACAAATGTTTCGGGGCGTACTCCGCCAACAATTGCACGCGATCACCGCAGTCGTCAAGTTGATCGGTCAGTTTCTTGAACTCCGCAGCGTCGCCACCATCTTCATGAAGCGCCCTTAAACGGAACAACATTTCTTGGGCAAGCAACCAATCGGATTCCTTCAAAGCGTCGGCGTAAATTGTTTGACCTTTGACTTGCAATTGTCCAATGGCTTCAGTCTTCAACTCCGCCTTCCACGCATCGTTGTCCAGCAGAAACTTAAGATTGGCCGCGGCAACCATGGCTTTTGTCAAATTATTTTTGGCCATGCCATCTACCAATTCTTGGCGCCGAGCAATGATGGATTCTTGGCGGATTTTTTCCTGCTCAACACGGTGCGTCTTGCGCAAAGCGATCGCATCTTGAAGCGCCTTGATTGATGCGCTGTCGCCGGTCGGTGCGGTGTCAATGGCCTGTTCAAACGCCTTCACATCAGCGCGCTGCGCCGCGTTCCATGCTGAATCGCTCCAGGAGTTGATTTGGGAAGTGGTGGAGGCGTCTTGAAACGCAAACGCAGCACCCACAAGTGACAGCGTTGTGAGAAGAGTGCCACGGACGATCATGTAAAAATGCCGCTTCATGTTGTGTACGTTCCTTGATTGCGCTGAATATTGGTCGGAGAAAGTGAAGAGTTTCTGTATCAAATTGCTTCAAGCCAGTTCGAAGATCAAGGCTACGTGCCAGGAAATATTGCTTACAAAATAAGTGAGATAGGATGAAGCCAAAAAAATGAATTTACTTTCAGGATGACAAGGATATCCTAGGTCCTGAAACATGGAGTGACAGTTCATTTTCAAGAAACATTGCTTGAATCCTCAATCACCACATCTAAGCAGAACCCAAGCGTTCAGCAACTTTCTCTCGGCCTCAAGCACCTTGGCCACTGGCTTCTGGCTCATGCTTCCAATGGCTCTTGGGGCAATGTGGTGGGCAAATTTTGGCGAAGTCGCTTTGTTGATTTTGGCTATAAGTTGCTGGTTTCGCTGGATTGGAATTCGCGAAATACAGAGGGGTTTTTATTTAGGGGGCCTTCATGAGTTCGCCTGGATACGCCTGTGGTATCTCACCAATTGCATCAACGCCGGCGCGGGCGTGGCGGTGACGCTTGGTGTTCTTGTGATCAATCACAGCGCTCTGACTCAACAATCGGGCTCGATCTTGTTGGAGATGATTCAAAATATCTGGATTTGGTGTCTCGTGTGCGAACTTCTTATCACAACACGTGTCATCTCGGCGGTGGCGACATGGCTTGAGTCGACGTGGGTGAAAGTCACGCAGGCGGTAGTGACGTTCATTATTCTGCTCACAGTTGTTTTGCAGATTGCGCTTTTAATAGCGCCCGCATCAAGCAGTCAAGTTGGCGTCGCGATTGTGGTCAGGGCGGGCGCCATTCTTGCGGCGGCGGCGTTGGGAGTGATTGCCATTTGGTGGATCGCCGATGGCGTGAATCGAATGGCGTTGGCATTGGCCGATGAAGTCAGCGAAGAAGCGCCGACCATATTGTGAACGTGTTGCGGGTCGCATGAACTGTGCGTTTCATATTGGCGCTACCCATGTCAATGTGATTTTGAAACTGCCTTAGGCATGGAAAATATCCTCGGCCAAATCCATGGCGCGCCCTAAACCAGCGGCTTTTGCCATGGTTTCCTGCCATTCCTTGGTGGGATCGCTGTCGAGCACCACGCCCGCGCCCGCCTGCAAATGCACCGTCCACGGATCGCCCGGCGCGCGCTTGGTTGGCATGACCATGGTGCGCAGCGAAATGGCCATGTCCATGGAGCCATCAAAACCAATCACGCCAATTCCGCCGGCGTAGGGACCGCGACGCACCGGTTCAAGTTGGTCGATGATTTGAATGGCGCGAATTTTTGGCGCGCCCGAAACTGTTCCAACTGGAAGCGTGGCGCGTAGCGCGTCCCACGCGTTGAATTTATGTTCAAGCCTGCCCGAAACGGTTGAAGACAAGTGCATCACATGGCTGTAGCGCTCAACATCCATGCAGCGGTCAATGTGAACCGAGCCTGCCTCGCACACGCGGGCAAGATCGTTGCGGCCAAGGTCTACCAACATGACATGCTCCGCGCGCTCCTTCTCGTCGGCCAACAATTCTGTTTCAAGTTGCGTGTCAAGTTCCGGCGTTGCGCCACGCGCACGTGTGCCGGCAAGTGGACGATTGACCACAATTCGATCGCGCACTCGACACAAAATTTCCGGGCTTGAGGCCGCCAAAATACAGCCAGAAGCCTGCAAATACACTTGATATGGACTGGGGTTCACAATGCGAAGCGCGCGGTACAACTCAAATGGATCAATGTTTGTTTGACGCTCAAGGCGCTGCGAAAGCACAATCTGAAACGCGTCGCCGGCGGCAATGGCGTGCTTGGCTTTCACCACCGCGCTTTCAAATTCCGCGCGCGTCATGGAACTGCGCGCGGGCGGCTTGGGCTGCGACCGAAGATCCATATGAATTTCGCCAGTGGCCAACGCCGGGCGCTGCTGAAGCAACTCCGCTTTCAATTGCTCAAGCGCGGCGTCGGCGGCGGTTTGCGCGGCGGCTTCGCTGCCATGCTCATCCAGCGACTGCGCCACCACGCAATCAAGCGTGCGCGTGAAGTGGTCAAACACAACCACGTGGCGATACAAACCCATGTGCATGTCAGGAAGGTTGCGGTCATCTTTGGGCGCGTTTTGAAATGACAGCGCCTTGGGTTCAAGCCAACGCACCGCATCAAAGGAAAGAAATCCAACCCAGCCGCCATGGAAGGCGCCAGGAAGTTCGCCGCGCGAAAATGGTTTCCACAGCGCGGCCATGTCGCGCGGAACTTGCAGCGGATCGGCGCATTCAAAGCGTTTCTCACTCTTGCCGTCGCGAAAAAGTTCAACCATGTTTTGCTTGGCCACCACTTCTTGCACGGGCCGAGCGCCCAACATGGAATAGCGGCCGCTACTTCCGCCTTGCTCCACGCTTTCCAGCAGAAAGCTTGGCGCGTTGCGATCATCTGGCGCCACAAGCCTGCGGTAGGCAAGCACGGGCGTGAGTTGATCCGATGGAATTCGCCGACATTGAATCAGAAGATTTCCTGCGGACATGCTGTTGAGATTAGCGGGACTTGCCAATCATGGAAACGTGTCATGCGTGACGATTGCGAATTTGGCGCAAGGCTTTGTGATTGGCTTGCGTGGCGTGTTGTTTGGAAGGCAAGAACAATCACATGGATGTGCTGTCAAGCGCAAGTCGCCGCGCCGCCGTGAGCGCGATGGCTATGGCGTCGCTGGCGTCATGCGGACCCTTGAGCGTGCGCAATCCGCATTGCGCCATGACCGCGCGGCGAACTTGCTCCTTGCTGGCGTTGCCATTGCCAGTGACAGCGCGCTTGACTTCTTTGGGAGCGAACTCCGTGATGAGCAGTTTTTTTTCCGCCATGGTGGCCAGCAACACTCCGCGCGCGTGACCCATGATGATGGCGGTCTGCGCGTGCTTGACATGGCTGAACAGCGTTTCAACAGCGGCGTGATCCGGCTTTAAATCAGCCAAAACCTCCAGTAATTCCGTGCGAATTTGCAACAGCCGCGCGTGCAGCGGACCAGTTGTGGCGATGCGCAACACCCCCGCTTCGACCAACGTTGGCTCGCCACCGCGCGCGTTTATTTTCACGCACGCATATCCAGTGCGCCGCAGGCCAGGATCAATTCCAAGAATTCGCATGGCGACATGCTACGGCGTGATCGCCTTCAAGATCAGCACCACGTCGCTGCCTTCGGGCGGAATGCGCGCGGTGTTGGCTTGCCAATTCGGCGTTGCAATGTCGGCTTGATCTGGAATCACTTTCGCATAGGCGACAAGTTCATCGCCAAAGGTGACAAGGCCCACAATGCTGCCTGTGACATCCGCCGTGTAGCGCTGGCCACCGCGGCCGTCGGGTTCAAAGTGGCTGCCCGCGAAAACAAATATGGATTTGAATTGATCTTGATGGCGCGCGTCCTCTATCCACTCGCCCAGATCGTTGCGACGCGTAACACCGTCGCTGACGTATTCAACGCGCACACTGACCAAGTCACCCGCGGGCGGCTCAAGTTTCAAATCATTTGCCGTGGATTTGTCGCGACTCCATATTCCAGGGTGCCCCGCGTGAGCGCCCACGGCCAACAGCGCGGCGTGAATATGCGACGCGGCCACATTGACAACAATCAACGACTCATGCTCGCGCGTTCCCTTGAAGCACACCAATTGCTCTAGGAAACCTTGACGAATGGCCACTTTGCCATGGACCAGAACTTCGCCAGCACGTTGGTTTATTGAAAGACCGTTGGCTAGATGCACTTCAACCGCACTGGTGATGGGCGCCGAAGTTGGTGACGAAGTTGACGTCGAAGTTGACGCCGAAGTTGACGCTGAAGTTGACGCTGAAGTTGACGCCGGAGTTGGCGCCGGAGTGACTAACGCTGTTGGCGTGGCGCAACCACATAGATGCAACACACTGCAAAGCGCCGCAGTTATTTGATAGTGCAACGCCATGATTCAGACAATGCTAGCCCACTGAAGTCACAGCGCTTGCTGGGTGTGAACACTTGTTTCTACAAGCAATTTCAATAGCCGCGCTAGGTGTATCTGCTCGGGATTCATGCGAGATTCATGCGGGCAAATAAAAAAGGCCCGGCGGAGGCAAGCCTCACGCCGAGCCCTTCCGGGGGCTTGGTAATAATTTAACTATACACACATATTCGGTGGAATTCAACAAATGAAAAGAAAATTAGTAATATTTTGCAAAAAGTTTGATACGCAAGGTTTGCCAACAACAATTTTGACTGCGCGCCCCTGCTTATCTGACTTGTGGGGATTGATTCTGAAATATGCACATTTATAAATAATTGCCGCCGCATGAATTGCGTGGATAGTCTTTGGGCATGTTGCTGAGCCGAACCGTTCGCTTTGCCCTGTCCCCAACGCGCCCCGTTGATCTGATGTGCCCTAAAAACAACGCCTATGCGGCGTGGCCAAGTGCGCAAGGATGGCACGCGCATGTTTCATTAGAGATTGTGATTGCCGGCGAGCCTGATCCACGCACGGGATACCTGATTTCCATTTCAGAAATTGACGAAATTACGCGGCGAAGTGCCCTGCCTTTGCTTGACAACGCTTTTCGCTCTGGGGGCGCTCAGGAATTGTGCTTGAAGCCTGTGGCTACCGCCCTACAAAAAGAGTTACCGTTTCCATTGCAATCCGTCACGCTTGTGCAAAGCGACTTTCTTTCATTCTTCTACGAGGTTTCCATGCCCAACCACGCCACCATGACGCAGTCGTTTGAATTTGCCGCCAGCCACCGCCTGAACTGCGACGATCTTGACGCCGC
The DNA here is from genome assembly GCA_903914045.1 of uncultured bacterium. Classification (GTDB taxonomy): domain Bacteria; phylum Planctomycetota; class Phycisphaerae; order Phycisphaerales; family SM1A02; genus SYAC01. Next base: position 9,566 of record CAIWNO010000306.1, read on the forward strand.
CACCAACTTGAAGATTTTTGGCAAATGCAACAACGCCGCGGGCCACGGCCACAATTATCGAATTGAAATTTCGGTGCGAACCCTGATTCAAGATTCGCCCAAAGTGCGGCTTGATCAACTTGAACAAGTGGTGCGCCAGAATGTGATCGACAAACTTGACCACAAGCATTTGAACAGCGATGTTGCCAGCTTTGCCAAGCAGAATCCAAGCGTGGAAATGATCGCGCGCGTGTGCCACGACTGGTTGGTGCAACCCATCAAGGATGTGGGCGGCGAACTTGTTCGTGTGCGCGTTTGGGAAACGGAAAAGACGTCGGCCATCTACCCAAGTTGATGCGCTGGTTGATGCATTGGTTGAAGCGCTGGTTAAAGCGCTTGTTGATGCACTAGCTAAAGCGCTGGCAGCAACTTTCAGTATTTTTACATGGGCTTGCTACTGGCATGCCGCGCGCGTTCACGCAATCACTCGACGACTTCGGTGCGCTCTAGATCCGGGTTGTACACAAAGCACTTTCCTTCAGGTTCATCGCGGGATTTCTTGTGGCTGCCATCGCAAAAAGGAGCATTTTTTGTAAGGCCACATGCGCAAATAAATATGGCTTTGTCTTGCGGCTCTACTTTAATTGGACCAGTTGCGCTGAGGCGGATGATTCGTGACATGGTGATTTTCTCTTTGAAATGGTGGAATGAAAAACAGGACAACGCCGTTAAGACAAATCTTCTTCGCCCAGAAGGCGAAAACCTTTGCGAAGCAAAATTTGACCGGCAAGCGTGAGGTCATCAACGGCAATAGCCACGGTTGGCGCGTCTTGGCGGCGCAACATCACTGGATAGGCGAAGCGAATATTCAACTCCGCGCCCAATAAATGCAGGCACAAATTGGTCAGGCTTTTGCCCTCGGGCAATTCAACCACCAACAAATCCACTTCGCTGAACGTAAAATGATTGGAGCGCAACACCACGCGCGCGGCGTCGGCGTTGTTGAAGATCAACCGCACCACGGCGTGATCGCTTGAATCCAGAATGCTAAAGGCCGCCAAATTCAGGCCAGATTGATCGTCGCACTTCTGCAGAAGGTCAAGCAACTTGCCCACTTTGTTGTCCAAGAAAACACCAAACTGCCGCACCGATGGCGGGGTGTAGCCTTGCTGGGTTTCTTGCGGAAGAATGCTCATGTGAGGGGGCAAGAATATAGCCGCGATTGAAGAATGCGTTGTAAGAGCAGTTTGGCGCAAGTTTGCAACGCGGATTTCATTGCGCAATAGCAACCGCACTCCTGATACTTTGAAACCATGACAGTGAAAAAACAAACGCGCGCGAAGTGTTGCTGCATTATGTTTGTGGGCGTATTCATGCTGAACGTTCAGCCCAACGCAATGGCGCAAACCACGTCAAGCGCCGCGGCGAATGCGGCAAATAATTTGAAATCTCAGCGGCAAGCGCCCACTGAAGTGAATGCGCAAACTGAAAAGTCCATTGCTCCAGTACCCGCACCCGCTTCCGTACCCACCAACTCCGCCATCTTGCGCGAGGCCTTTGACGCCATTCAAACATTCCGCGACCGCGAGGATCCAATGGAGGCGATCGCCAATGGAAGACCAGGCGACGCGTTTAGAATCAGCGATCACAGTGCTGCCGCCATCGCGCGCCGTGATAAGGAAACAATTGGTTTATTGAAGGCGTTGCAAAGTGTGCCGCGCGAAGGGTTGAGCGACGCCGAAACGCTTGATCTTGATCTTGTCATTCGCGATCTCTCTTTGGATATACAGTCGCAAAAATTTCTTGGACACTTGCTTGTGATTGGTCCGCTTGGCGGGCCGCAACAATCCATCGCGCAAATGTGCGATCGAATGCCGTTTGAGCGCGTCACTGATCTGCAAGCGCACGCCGCGCGCTTGGAGCAAGTGCCCAAACAATTGGCCGACGATCTGGCGCTGCTACAGGATGGATTGCGCCAACACATCACGCCCGCCAAGGTGATTTTGCAGGGAATTGACGCGCAATTTGCGGCCGTGATCGCTGGCAAGCTGGACACGCTGCGAGCTCCGTTTCTACGCGAGTACCCCGACATGACGCCAGAGATGCGCGCGCAATTGTTGGAGCGCGCGGACAAGGCGATTGAAAAAATTCTGGCGGCCATGGTGGCCATGCGCGACTTCATTCGCGATACATACGTGCCGCAGTGCCGCGACGACATTGCCTGCGCGGCTTTGCCCAATGGACAAGAGTGGTACGCGTTTCGATTGAAGCAACAAACCACCACCACGCTTTCACCGCAAGACATTCACGCGATTGGCTTGGCCGAGGTGGCGCGCATTCACGCCGAGATGTTGGTTGTGATTCGAAAGACCGATTGGTTTTCCAAGGACGCCGCGCTTGCGGCGCTGAGCGATGACGAAGTCTTCGCGCGCTTCACCTCGTACTTGCGCGGCGACGCGCGATTCTATTTTCAAAGCGCCGAGGAATTGCTGCGCGGCTACCGCGACATTTGCAAACAAATCGACGCGCACTTGCCTGAGTTGTTTGGAAAGTTGCCGCGCTTGACCTACGGCGTGCGCGAGATTCCGCGCTTCATGGCGCCCAGTCAAACTACTGCGTATTACCAACAAGGCAGCATTGATTCAGGCAATCCAGGCTGGTTTTATGCCAACACGTTCGCTCTGAATCAGCGGCCCAAATATGAAATGATTCCGCTGGCGTTGCACGAAGCGGTGCCGGGGCACCATTTGCAAATCGCGCTCACGCAGGAATTGCCGCAGCGCCACTCGCTTCGACGCGACATGGGCTTCACGGCGTTTGTGGAAGGCTGGGCTCTGTACGCGGAGCGTCTTGGCATGGACATGAAATTGTTCGAAGATCCATACAACGACTTTGGCCGCTTGCTGTATGAAATGTGGCGCTCATGCAGACTTGTGGTGGACACTGGCATGCACGCGCTGGGTTGGAGCCGCGATCAAGCCGTGATGTTCATGCGCGCCAACACCGCGTTGAGCGAGTTGAACATTGACCGCGAAGTGGATCGCTACATCAGTTGGCCAGGGCAAGCGTGCGCCTACAAATTGGGCGAGCTTGAAATTCGCCGCCTGCGCGCAAGCGCTGAGAAGGAACTTGCAAACACATTTAATGTGCGCGCCTTTCATGACGCGCTGCTGTGCGATGGAGCCCTGCCGCTTGATGTGCTTAGCACGCGCATGACAAAGTGGATCGCGGCGCG
>CAIWNO010000307.1 GCA_903914045.1 uncultured bacterium
CGCGCTGCAAGGCCTCGCTGTTCGCCTGCTGCTTGATCGCGCCGGATTAGTTGGCAACGACGGCGCCGTGCATCACGGCTTCTGCGATATTTCTTTGCTTGCTTCGCTTCCAAACGCCGTCTTAATGGCCGCCATGGATGAGCCCAGCCTGAAAGCCGCGCTTGAATTCATGCTCAAGCATGACGCGGGCTTAAGCGCGCTTCGCTATCCACGTGAAGCCGTCAGCGATCTGTTCACCAAACAAGACTGTCCTGAATTTGTTTTGGGCAAGGCGCGCGCGTTGGTTGAGCACACTTCTCCAGATGTCGCGGTGTTGGCCTACGGCGTCATGGCCATTGAAGGCGCGACCGCGCTCAAATCTCTTGACAGCGAATACCGCGTCAACTTGTACGACGCGCGCTTCGCCAAGCCAGTGGACATTCAACTTCTTGAATCGCTCCTGAGCAAAAATATTCCAGTGGTCACCGTGGAAGATCATTCCGTACGCGGCGGCTTTGGTAGTTGCGTGCTTGAGGCCTGCAATGAACGCGGCCTAGACACTCGTCTCATCACCCGCATGGGTTTGCCCGATCAATGGATTTATCAAGGCGAGCGCCGCGAGCAACTGATCGAAGCAGGCATTGATTCCACAAATATCGCGCGAACCATTCGCGCCGTGGTTGAAGCCGCTCCAAAAGCAACTCGAAACGCCACCAAAAGCGCCGTTCGCGTTTCTTAATGCGCCGCACAGCGCGCCCAACTTGTATCGCCGTCGTTTCATCGCCCAGTAAACGCCAAGTGTTTGCGCCATCTCAAAGCATTGCGCGCGGTCAAGAACAAACTCAAATGCGTGTGATTTGTTTTGCATGGCGGCAAATAAAGCAATATGAATTCGCCCATTTCGCCTAGGATTCCCCAATCATGTTTGAATCACTCTCAGAAAAATTAGGCGGCGCGCTTCGACGGCTTTCTGGTCGCGGAAAAATATCCGAAGAGAATGTGCGCGAGGCCATGGCGGATGTTCGCACCGCGTTGCTTGAAGCCGACGTGCATGTTGAAGTGGTGCGCGACTTCTGCGACTCCATCGTGCAAGAAGCCATTGGTAGCGAGGTCACAAAAAGTCTCAACCCTGCGCAGGAAATAGTTGGCTTGGTGCACAAAAAATTGGTGAGCTTGATGGGCCCAGTGGACCCCAACATTATGTCCGTGACGCCGGGACCCACCGTGGTTCTGTTGTGCGGTTTGCAAGGCGCGGGCAAGACAACCACCGCTGGAAAATTAGCGGCGCGCCTGAGTGAGCAAGGTCGCAGTGTTCTGGTTGCCGCGTGCGATTTGCAACGACCCGCCGCCGTTGAACAATTGCGCATCGTCACCGAGCAAGTTGCCGCCGAAGGCAAAGGCGGCGCGCGCGTGGCTTTCTTTGGCGAGCCCGACAAGTGCGCGGAATATGGCAAAGCCGTTGGCGTGGCGGTTGGCGTGGCGCAACGCGCCTACCGCGCCGCGCGCGAGGGCCGCTTTGACACGCTCATTGTCGACACCGCGGGTCGCCTGCATGTTGACGACACGCTCATGCGTGAATTGCAAGGCGTTCGCCGCGCCACCGAGGCCCATCAAACATTGTTGGTTGTTGATTCCATGGCCGGTCAAGACGCGCTCATCGCGGCAAAATCGTTCCATGAGCAATTGCATGTCGACGGCATCATTCTCAGCAAGTTCGACTCCGATAGCCGTGGCGGCGCCGCGCTCAGCGTGAAATATGTCACTGGCGCGCCCATTCTTTTCGTGGGCGTGGGCGAGCGCTTTGACGCGCTTGAACCATTCCATCCAGAGCGCATTGCCGGCCGCATGTTGGGCATGGGCGACGTGGTCAGCCTGGTAGAAAAAGCGCACAAAGAAGTCGATCAAGATGAGGCCGAACGCATGGCCGAGCGCATGGCCAAAGGCCAATTCACCATGGATGATTTTCTGTCGCAGCTGAAATCTCTGCGCCGCATGGGCCCCATGAAACAAATCTTGGGCATGCTTCCAGGCGTCGGATCCATGATGAAAGATGTCAACGTGGACGACAAGCAACTTGATCGCATTGAAGGCATCGCGCGCAGCATGACCGCCGCTGAGCGCAAAGATGTGCGCTGCGTTGATCAACAGAAAAGTCGCGCGCGCCGCATCGCAGCGGGCAGTGGTTCCACCATCGCGGAAGTGGGCAAACTTGTGAAGCAATTTGAGGTCATGCAAAAAATGACCACGCAACTTGCGGGCCTGGGTGCCATGGGAAAAATGAAAGCCATGAAAGACATGGCTTCAGGTGGACCAGGCGGCATGCCAAACATGGGCGCGTTGATGGGACGCAAGTCCACGCACACGCAAAGCATCAAGAGCAAATTCAAAGCGCGCAAAAAGCGCTGACTTGTTCAGCGCGCGAAAGCCTCGTCCTTCTTAGCGAATGAATTGCATTTCAATTGTGTCAAAACTTTGACACATTTCTCCTTGCTCAAGGCATTCATCAACAATTTTAAAAACTCGCCTGCGTTAATTCAGCGGCAATAAATCATCCGCCTGGCCGCTGCCCCACGCTTTCACGCGCGGCATGATCACTTCACGCCCGTAAATCTTCAAGCACGCCGCCACCGGAATGCTGAGCAACATTCCGTACACGCCCGCCAACGCCGCGCCCGCAAGCACCGCTACAAAAATACTCACAGGTCCAAGGTCCGTGGCTCGACCAGCGATCACGGGAATCAGCACATATCCCTCTAATAATTGCACAATCGCATACACCAGCGACGGCCCAAGCACAATCCACATCCAACTCATGCGCGCCTCTTCGGGCAGCACAAGTTGGTCAACAATCAACAAGCCAATGGCGATTGGCAATCCCACCGCGCTTAGATACGGCACCACGCTAAACAAGCCAATCACCAAGCCCAGCGTAATGGCGTACGGAACGCCGCACACCTTCCAACCAATGGCGAACATGATCGCCATGATCAAGCTAATCACAATTCGTCCGCGCACAAATCCGCTCACCGCGTGATCCATCTCCACAATCAACTTCACTGTTCCTTCGCGGTGCTTCTCTGGAATCAAGGCGCGCAATTTTGCGATGGCCGATGGAAAGCTGACCGAGAAAAACCAAAAGTAAAATGGAATCAACGCCGTCAAGAATCCAATGGTGAGAAATTCCAGCGCCGTGGTGAGCACGCCCTGCACGCTTGAGCCAAAAATGTTGGTCCATGAAAATGCTCCGCCTGGCTGTGCGCCAAAATAGCCGCGCTTGTTCAGCGCCTCCTCCACCGCAATATCAATGGACGCTTGGCTGACCAATTTCGCTGATGCTTTCTCCGACACCGACTTGGTCGCGTCTTGCGATGCAGAATTTGAATTGACACCCGCGGCGGAATCTTGCGCCTTTGAATCAATTGCGCTTGATGTCGCATGTGCATGCGCCGTGTCCGCGGTTGCGCCACTTGTCGCGTTTGACTTCGGATCGCTTGCATCCACGACCAATGCGTTGCCAGCAATACCGCTGCCAGAACCAACATTCTCGCTGAACCACGAGCGAATTTTCTGCACTTGATCTTGATATGGCTCCGGCACGACCGCCTGCGCGCGGTCAATCACGGAGTTAAAGCGTCCACTGCGAAATGATTCCACAAATGAAACACTTTGACCAATCACAATGGGCACCGCGATCACCAAGGCCACAAGCAATCCCAAACCAGCGGTCGCCATGATGGTTCCAACCGCCGCGGGCCGCGACATGCGCAACCGCTGACACAAACTTTCCACTATTGGCTCGACCAAGTACGCCAAACCAAACGCGATTAACAACGGCACCGTGACGGAACGCATGGCGTACCCCGCGTAGAAAATCACAACAAATGTTGCAATGACCAGCGCGTCTCGAACACCTTGAATTTGCCACAGGTGCAATTTGGACAGACGCGTTGTGTCTTGTTCGTCGGGCATGAAGCGAATGCTAAACGATTCCGCCAACTCTGGCGATGGTTTCAGATTTCAATGTCAACATTCGCATGATTCGCCAGGGTACGGCAACACAACTGAATTCAACTCTCAATAAGCTCCGGCTAAGCGATAGCCTCAGCGCTGACTCATGGCGTTGATCAATCGGTCGCGGCTGAAGGCCTCGCCAAAATCAAAGACGCCACGGAAATCTTCAAATGAATGTTGCGGGGTTTTGCTGAGCAAGCCAGCGTCGATCATGGCAAACACAATGCGGCCAAAATCATCAGTGCGATGCACATGCCAACTTTGCAATACCACTGGCGCCAACAAACCGTAGCGCTCAATGGCGAACTCGCGCAGGCCCATGCATAATTGTTGCCCAGAAATATGTCGGTCCGCCTCGGATGATTCCAACCCTTGCGACCTTTCCACCGTTCGAGACAATCCTTCGCGCACAAATCGATACGCGGTTGTTGGATACGGACCCGCCTTGGCGGCGAGTTGCTTCAAGTCAATATCCACATTGGATGACTGGTTTGGTTGTTGAGTTTGCTCTGTCGACACGGTTCTTTTGTATCTATCGGTTGAATGACTCTGAAAACTTGGATTCACCATTCATGGTTGGAACTTGAAATATATGTAAATACCAACGAATTGTCCCAAGCCTAGGTTTGAATTTGCGTAGGTCAACCACAAGTACAAAATTTACGCAGAACAACAATCCATTCAGTGTCGCTGTCGGATTCAAAAAGCGCGGCATGAATTGAATTGTTTCGCCTCGTCGCGTTTCCCCCACTTGCGCTACACTTCCCGCCTTAAGCGATCGCTAGAAATCGCATTCGACCCACTTACTGGAGAACCTTCGATGGCATGGAAGCGAATCACGTTCATTGTTCTTGTTCCACTCTTATTTGCGGCGTGCGTGCCTCAACAAAAGTACGATGATTTGTTGACCGCCTACCGCGGCCAAGAGCAAACATTGCTGGCCACGCAAAGTGATTTGCAAACGGCGCGCACAAATGAAGAACGTCTTCGCGCGCAAATGGCCGCGGCGGCCGCCGACCTTGAAGCCCTCGCTGGTCTTCGCTCTGGCGCCAAAGGCGACATTGACAAATTGCTCGCCGATTACGAACGCCTTCTCAAACAAGTTGGTGAAATGGGCGTTGGTCCGCTTCCTGCGGAGTTGAATAAAGCCCTCGCTGATTTGGCCGCGCAATATCCAGATGTGTTGACCTTTGACGCGCGCACAGGAATGTTGCGCTTCTCAAGCGACTTCACATTTGATTCCGGCTCGGTCGCCATTAAGCCAGCGGCAAAAACTTTGGTTGACAAACTCGCTGGCATTCTCAATCAATCCGTGGCGCAACAATTCGAAGTGAAAGTTGTTGGTCACACCGACAATGTTCCAATTCGTCGCGTCGCAGCGCAGCATCCAACCAACATGTATTTGTCGGCGCATCGCGCAATTAGTGTTCGTGACGCGCTTGTGTCCGATGGCGTTGCCGCCAACCGCATGCAGGTCGCGGGCTACGGCGAATATCGACCAGTGGTTGCCAACGGAGCCAATGGCGCCGCCGCCAACCGCCGCGTGGAAATTTTCTTAAGCCCAATGACCATTCCGGTCATTGCCGGTGGCGATCCAACGGAGCTTCCTCCTGCGGCATCGTCCTCCAAGAAGGCGGCTCCAGTTCGCGCCAAGAGCAACGACGACGAACCGACCAAGTAAGCACGGCTTGCGGTTCATACCGCAAACTTATATATGCCTTTCAAAGCGGCGATCCAAATTAATTGGGTCGCCGCTTCCGTTATCGGGCTACTAGAAACCCTCTTGTTCACACGTGTAAAGGCGAACAATTCAAAAACGCATGGTTCAGATTCTGTTCACAAAGCAAAAGGTTTTCATGATTTAGCAACTTTCCATTTGGATTTATCAGAAAGCGGAGTATGTTTGTGTAAGTAGTTCACCGACGGTTTCATCGCCCCGAGAAGGATTCTCAGGCACCGGACGGTGTATTGCATTTACTAGGGCCCCAAAATTATGCGAACCAACCTCATCGCTGGACTCCTGTTAGCAACAACTTCCGCGGCGTTTGCGCAGGACATCAATGAAATCCGCGTGCAACAAACCGGCATCGACACCCAGATTTATGCCGAGATTAAAGGCGTGGCTGGAACCGATCTTTCCACCTACACCCTGATTGTCATTGGCAACGATGACTTCGCGACTCCCCCCGCGCAGAACGGCTACATCGAAAGCGCGATTCAATTGTCAGGACTCATTCCTGCAAGCGGCTACTACGTTGTGGCGGAACCTTCTTACACGCTGACCACTCCAGATCTTTTCTCATTCCTAGATTTCCAAGCTGACAACAATAAGACCTACATGCTGGTGAAAAATTTCACCGGCGGAGTTGGTTCAATTGTTGATGCCAATTTCGACGGCACGCTTGACACAACTTTCTGGTCAAGCATTTCCTCATCCGTGGCGTTTGTGGCAAGCGCCACACAAGACGGCATGTTTAGTGATTACGTCTATAGCGCCAATAAAGTCGGTCCAGACGGCGGCTTCTTTCCAAGCAAGGCTCAACGCTGCGAAGACTCTGGCGTTTGGACGATTGGTTTCGCGGAGGTTTCCTCAACAAGCGACACCCCAGGCGTGGTCAATGCCGTTTGTTCATCCAGCACCGTGGTCGTTCAACTCAATGAACTTCGTATCGATCAACAAGGCGCCGACAACGATGAATTCGCGGAACTTTCTGGTCAGCCTGGCGCTGATCTGAGTTCACTGACCTATATTGTCATTGGTGATGGAACGACAACCACCAAGTCTGGCGTGATTGAATGCGTCATGCCACTCATTGGAAAGACCATGCCAGCCAATGGTCTTTTCTTAATTACAAACAAAGCCACTGGCCAAGACGGTATTGCCTTTGGCAAAACTGGCGACCTGCAATCTACGACAATGGTGTTTGAAAACAGTGACAACGTCACGCACTTAATCGTCCGCAGTTTCACTGGAACATTGGCGCAAGACTTGGACACCAACGACGACGGCGTGCTTGAATTCAAGCCTTGGACCAGCGTTGTGGATGGCTTGGCTGTGTGCAACACAACCGCGGCCGCACCCGTCACCAGCGAGTGGTGGTACACCCCTGTCAATGAAGCAGGATTTGTTATTCCACGCAGTGCCCCAGACACCATTTATCCAGGAACCATGTTCTATCGCTGCTCACCGCAAGGCAGTTGGAAGTTGGGCTTCTTCGATCCCGTTGCAGCTGGTTCAGCCAACTTGGATTCCCCAAGCGCTGTAAATCCTGAATGCTCCAACTGTGGTTCAGGTGCCAGCAGTTGCTTCACCACCCACCTTGATCCTGGTTGCAACAACGCAAATTGCTGCGCAACCGTGTGCTCATTGCTGCCTGCGTGCTGCAGTACAGCTTGGGATCAGGGATGTAAGGACGCATCCTTTGGATACTGCTTGCAAGGTGGCAACCCACCAGCCATTCAACTAAGCGAAATCCGCACCTTTGATGAGCCAACACGCAATGACAGCTTGCCGCTGAATCAGTACCTAGAAATTTCTGGTCCTGCCAACGCGTCGCTCAATGGCGTCAGCTTGGTCATTATTGCAGCGGGTGGAACCCCCTACGATTACCGTGGCTTTGTTGA
>CAIWNO010000308.1 GCA_903914045.1 uncultured bacterium
ACCACCGCGTTGGGCGCGTTCTTGGCAACCTGTTCAGAAACGCTGCGCACAATCTTCACATTGGTCGTGATCAAATCATCGCGGCTCATGCCAGGCTTGCGCGGCAACCCCGCGGTGATCACCACCACATCGCTGTCAGCAATGTCTTTGTAATCGCTTGTGCCAATCACGGCGCTGTCAAATCTTTCAATGGGCGCGCACTGCATCAAGTCCAGCGCCTTGCCCTTGGCCACGCCTTCGCGCTCTGGAATATCCAGCAGCACAATGTCGCCCAACTCCTTGGCGGCGGCCCAATGCGCGCAAGTGGCTCCAACATTTCCAGCACCAATGACAGATATTTTCGCTCGTCGCATGTGATGATTCCTTTTGTTGCCGCGATTGCGGGTTGCAAATCATACAGACTTCCGGCGCGCTAAAACGACAGCGACCGCCCCGATTGGGACGGCCGCTATTCAATGCGCCAGAAAGGACTCGAACCTTCGACCTCGCCCTTATCAGGGGCGTGCTCTAGCCAGCTGAGCTACTGGCGCAAGGCGAAGAAGTATAACCAAATTGGCTGTTTCTGCTTTGCTTGCAATCAACATGCCACACTACGCCAGTCAATTTCTTTAGAAGTCATGCGCGCCAAAAGCGTTTGGACACCACGTGGTCACTTGTGTTGCTGCCCATCAATCTAGGCAATAGGTTGCTGAATGAATCATCCATTGCGGTCGCAATGAATGCCGCAATTAATTTTTGGCGGGAGTAAGCGTGGCTTTGCCAGTCGTATCAACCTTCAACACGGAACCTTGGCTTTGAATCTGCCGACTTGGAAACCAACCCCACTCAGGTCTATCTTCCGGTCCAAAAAATTCAAACTCAATACTGCCAATAATTTTTTGATTCAAATCGGTTCGCGCTTGATTCACGGCGACCTGCTGCTTGGTGTGAACTTCGACTGGCGCGTTGGCAAGACTTGCATTAAGTTTTTGTTCGACACGCTTGCGTTGCGCACGGAGTTGTTCCTGGGTGATCTTGCCTTCATGAGCCTTCTGAATGAGCTGGTCTAAAATGACAGTAGTTTGATTGATGACTTCTTTTTGAGAAGTCCCATCAGCCGAGAAGGCAAAACTAGAAAAGCCCAACACCGCGCACGCAAGTGCAATGGCTCTTTGAAGCGCTCCAAAGATGTGGTGGTTCCTGAATTGCATTAGAAAAAACTTTCCATGGACATATCTTTATACGCAACACCACGGACCATATTTGTCAAAAAATTAAATTTAGTCTGAAAGAGTGAAAAACAATTAAATACATCTCTTTTTAGCATAGATACGCCAGGCCTTTAGCCCGCCAAAAAAGATCCCACCACGGGTTCCAGCATATCTCGCAAACTCGAAACCCCCGCATCCCTTTCCCCATCGCGAACCACCACCAGGGTGCCGCCACTTTCGCGTAACACTCGCAACGCGTCTGCAACGCGAGTTCCCTTGTCTAATTCAATCGCCTTGCGAACCAACTCGCGCGGCGTCTTATCAGGCGTGACTAAAATATCCATGGCCGACACCACGCCCACGCAGCGATTGTTCTGATCCACAAATGGATAGGTGGAGTGATTTGAATTTTTCAATAACGCCCGCACATCGTCGGGCTGAAATTGCTCGCGCAAAATGTCCGCGTCTTGCCATGGCGTCATCACATCTTGCAATGTCATTTCACTGAGTTGCATGATGCGATCCGCCATGTCAACTTGCCTTTCACCAATTGCGGTTGAACTTTCACGAAAGAGCTCCAGAAATCGCTGCCGTGCGTCCAACGTGACGTTGCCACCCAGACCAACGCGCCGCACAATCAGCGAACCCAACCAGGTGATCAACGGCACCAAGCCAATCACCGTGAACAGAATTCGAAACACCTTTAAGAATCCAACGCATCCGTAACTCCATCGATCGGTGTGCACGCGAAACAGTTCCTTGGGCAACGTCTCCCCAAAAATAAAAATCAACGGCAAAAGCAGGCATGTATTCAGGGCAATTCCAACCAAAGGCGTGAAGCCCATGCCATCCAACATGTGCGCAATGGCGATTGATCCCAAATCATGCGCGCATACATTGCCAATCAGAAGCGTGGCCAGCAGTCGATTTGGAAATCGAATTTCCTCCAACAATTTCACGGCGGCTTTGCGCGCGCGACCCACTTCAATCGCCAGGCGAATTCGATTCAGCGTGTATATGCCTGTTTCAATACCAGAGAACATGGCCGTCAACACCAAGGCCACCAACAATAATCCCGCATAGAAATACAATTGCGTGGCGCTCACTGGGTCAACTCCTGGTTGGCTGCATCCACACGGCGCGCCTTGATCCACAGAACTCTGTTGCGCTGCATGCTTTCAACACTCATTTCCAATCCGTGGATCGCAAGTGCATCGTTGGCTTGTGGCACTCGATTCAAGTGCTCCATGAAAAATCCACCAATCGTGGCGGATTCGGACACTGGCAACTGCACGTGCAACATTTCCGCCGCCAAGGCAAGATCTGTTTCGCCTGGCATTCGCCACCAACCTTCAACGTCAACCGATGTTGCGGGCTCTTGGCTCCATTCACTGGACATTTCACCGGAAATTTCTCCCACCGCGTCGCGCAAGGTGACCACTCCGGCGGTGCCGCCAAATTCATCAACAACAACAGCGCCTCGTTCCCCTTCGCGCTGAAACCATTCCAGTAGTTGTCCAACGGTCGCCAACTCGGGAACAAAACCAATCTTTCGAATATGCGAATGGAACGGCGTGTTCACTCCTCGCTCGTCAAGAAAAAAACTGCGGGCGTCCAAGTATCCAGCGACATGATCCAAATCCGGATCCGCCACAATCAAGCGATTGCGACGCGATGATTTCACCATGGCGAACACTTGCTCATAGGTTGCGTCGCTGCGGATTGAAGCCACGAACACGCGCGCGGTCATCAGATCACGTACCTGCCGCTCTTGCAATCGAATCACACGCTTCAACGCGCCCGCTTCCTCGCTTCGCAACACTCCTGACTTGGAATTCTGTCCCACCAACTCCTGCACATCCGTCATTGAAATTCCGCCAACAGGCGCAACTCCCACCAGCCGCGAAAGTGGCGACACAATTCCAACATCCAATATTTTTCGAATGGGCCCCACCATGAGGTGGACCAACAGCAATGGTCCGGACAACACGCCCACAAGTTGCAGGCGCGCGACATTGCCAACCAATTTAGGCAAGGTTTCGCCGGCGATCACCAGCACCACCAATGAAAAAACCGCGAAGGCGAATTCGACCAAAGGAGATGTGTTGGACATTAAAATAATGCCGCTGGAAATGACAAAGAACAATGTGTTTGATGTCATATTGATAAACAACACCGTCACCAATAATCCGCGTGGCTCGCGCAACAATTCATCCACCCGTCGCGCGGCTGTTGGGCGCTCGCGACGTAGTTTCTCCTTTTCCGATTGACGCAAACCAAACAGCACTGTCTCCGAGCATGACGCGAATGCGCTGGTGGCCACCACTGG
>CAIWNO010000309.1 GCA_903914045.1 uncultured bacterium
CTTGCCAAATGGCGCTAGAAACGGAGGTGGGGTGATAATTGGATCTTGCCTGACTCCAAGATCGAAAGACCACACGTAATGCATTTGTCCAAATCCATAATCCTCGCCATTCTCCATCTCGTACCAAAACTGCTGCATGGATTTACCCGAACCCAGATAATCCTTCAAGAGAATGCAATAGGTGTAGTTTGGAAATCCGTGAGTGGCATGATTCCAAAGTTGGGGAGGGTCAACAACAGCGGTGCCAAAGGCGCCAGTGAACCTTGCTGGATAATCGCGCCCACCATTTTCCATATAGGTTGGATCGGACAAAATGCTGACCGCGGTCGTGCGGTGATGGCGATCGAGCAAATGAAAGCCCCCGTTTGGATCACGAATGCAAGGAGCCTTGCTGGCTTTCAGCCACGAATCAATCGCCGAAATCGCTGCAGCGTTCTTGGCGGCGTCCTCGGAAGGAACACCTCCGTATGCCGTGCTCCAAAGTTGATATGGCTTCTTCATGGTGATTCCTAAAACACCATCAAGCCCCACGTTGTACTGACCCGCTTGTAGCAATGTGAGAGGAACCTTGAAATAAGGCATGTTGGTGGCTGGATCAATAAACTCCTCAATGACGGGAGTGGCGACAAAGTCAACACTTGGAATGTCTTGCTGAAGCTCTAGAAACAACGTCTCGTTTGTGTTTGAAAGTGTGGGTTTTCCGGCATGCTTGTCAGAGGCGGTCGCAAATGGCGCAAGAGCCAGAACAAGAATGGTTGGCAATGCTGCACGCAGCCAATGGCTAGGACTGGCTGCACATGCGCGATGAGTTACAAACGAACTGTTGGATTGAATGAGTGAGTTGATATTCATGTGAGTTCCTAAAAAATTAAAAATGCAAAACGGGTACCACGAGTCTTGTAATATGTTCTAAATTAATATGTTCTGAAATTTGGTCCGTGCAAGCCGAAGTGTGCATTTTAAGGACAATTTTAAATCTGTTATATGCCACAACTACTTGACGCGTTGAAATTCTATATACAAATGACTTATGAAACTGAAGGTGCCAACGCCGGCTGGCGACATTGTGATTGACGGTTTGCGTATGGACGCAGTCGTTGCGCGGCGTGCGGCGAAGTTGATTGCACAAAATATTGCGGGCAAGCGAGTCAGCTTTGCTGGTATTGCTACGCCAAAAGCCACGCCTTTTTTTGAACGCTGCTGGCGCGCCTGCCGGACAATTCCTGTCGGCGAAACTCGTACATATAGATGGCTTGCGAATGCGGCGGGATCGCCGCTTGCTATTCGCGCGGCGGGTCAAGCTATGCGGCGCAATCCTCTTCCAATGATTGTGCCCTGCCATCGCGTTGTGGCCGCCAATGGTCTTGGTGGTTTTTCTGGTAGCAGCAAAGTTGGCGGCAAAGAACTGAAATTGAAAGCGTGGCTGCTTCAGCGAGAAGGATGGATTGAAGGCGTGCAACCTGTTGGGAAAACCAAGCGCATTCTTGCGGCAAATGTGGCGAAAAATTGTGACGCAACATCAAAGTCACGTCGCATTTCCGCCGACAGAAAGAGGTAGCTATCCTCTGTGGACTTGTTTTTATCACTTGCGTTGCACACTGCATCGCATTACTTGTGTTCACTTGAATTGCGGCGCGATTGCGCCATTCATTCGTCAATCTATATAGGAGCATCTCAATGAAACTCACCATGGTCGGCACTGGATATGTTGGATTAGTCACCGGCGCTTGCTTTGCCGACACTGGCAACGACGTGC
Organism: uncultured bacterium; assembly: GCA_903914045.1. Lineage (GTDB taxonomy): Bacteria > Planctomycetota > Phycisphaerae > Phycisphaerales > SM1A02 > SYAC01. The sequence continues at coordinate 1,757 of CAIWNO010000309.1, forward strand.
TGTGCCTGGATGTTGACCACAAGAAGATTGACATGTTGCGCCGCGGCGAGAGCCCTATTTACGAACCAGGTCTAAGCCAGATGTTGAC
>CAIWNO010000310.1 GCA_903914045.1 uncultured bacterium
TGCCTTCGCCGCCAATCACACATGTAGAATTTTTCATGGCCGCAACAACATTGGCCTCGCCAACCGCGCTTCGATGGACGAGGCTTCCAGGAAATTTTTCGGCGACTGAATCAATCATGCGGCTGGTGCTGAGATTGGTGGCCATGGCACCGGGTCCCGAGCGTTCAAGCACGCGCAACGCGCACAGCGCCAACGTGTATTCCTCGCCAATGTAGCGGCCGTTCTCATCCACAATCGCAAGTCGATCGGCGTCAGGATCTTGCGCAAAACCGCAGGCAAAGCTGCCTTTTGCCACGGCGCCCGCAAGTTGATGCAGGTTGGCTTCGGTGGGTTCGGGCGTGTGCGCAAATTGCCCCGTCACCACGCCGTTGAGGTGCTCCAAGTGCACGCCCACTTCTTGCAGCATCACCCGTACCGCGTTGCAACCAGAGCCGTTGACGCTGTCCACCACCACGCGCAATTTCGCGGCGCGTATGGCTTTGATATCGATCAACTTTAAGACGCGTTGAATATGAATTTCATCAGCGTCGTTGCGCCTAGGAACGTGTCGCGTTGACACGGCGCGCGGACCATCTTGACTGGAATTTTTCAACTCAACTTTGAAGCGCTGAATAATTTCATTGGCTTGTTCCACTTGGGGCGCGGCTCCGGAAGCGTCAAGACATTTGAATCCATTCCACTCAATTGGATTATGGCTGGCCGTGGAAATCAACGCGCCGTCGGCCGCGGTGTGCAACACCATCACGCCAATGGTGGGCGTCATGGCCACGCCAAGATCAGTCGCGCGACAACCAGTTGAAATAAGTCCCGCAATGGCGCACTCCAAAAGTTCCGCGCCACTACCGCGGCCATCACGACCCGTGATGACATGCGGCTGGCCCTTGCAATGTTGGCGCAACCACCACCCAAAGGCGCGGCCAAACGCCATGGCCACATTGGGCGTCATGGTTTTTCCAACAATGCCACGGGCGCCAGAAACACTCAGCATTAAAGGGGCAGGGTCCATGTGCAAACAATAACGCCTTCCACACCACAATGAAACAAGCGTATTGCCGCAGATTTATGCCAAGACCATATACTCAATTTTATGTTTGAACTTCGTATTCGCCGCACATTCGCCGCCGCGCACGCCATTGTCATGGCGGGTGTGCGCGAGCCAATGCACGGGCACAATTGGGAAGTCACCGTGGCCGTCGCTGGCGACACGCTTGACGCCGACGGTTTGTTGTGTGACTTTCATCTGCTAGAGCAAGCCCTTGATGAAACCATTCGTCCATTCATGAATCGCTGCCTGAATGAAGTGGCGCCGTTTGACCGCGTCAATCCCACGGCGGAATTGGTCGCGCAACACATTGCGCAAGCGGTGGCGGCGCGTCTACCAATTGAAGTGCGCGTGAAAGAAGTGCGCGTTGTGGAGGCCCCGCAGTGCGAAGCGTGTTTTGTTGCGCCTAACTCCGCGCCCACTGATATGTCCAAAAATCTGTCCAGCACTATGTCAAGCGATGCCCGCGTTCTTCCTGGGGTGTCCCGTTGAAACGCAACCGCATTCAACTCGATCCCGTGGCGGCCGACGCTGGCGCCAGCGCGGCAAGTTCCGCCGCGCTCGCTCCGCTGACGGATCCCGCGCGATTTCTCAACCGCGATTTCGAGTGGCTTGAATTCAACCGCCGCGTTCTGGACATGTCTGGCGACGCCGGCGTTCCATTGTTGGAGCGCGTTCGTTTCTTGTGCATCTTCTCCAGCAACTTGGACGAGTTCTTCATGAAGCGCGTGGGTTCGCTGCGCCACCAAATTGAAGCGGGCCTCACTGGACCAGTCGTGGAGGCGCTCACCCCCGCGCAGCAATTCGCGGGCATTCGCGAGCGCGTCATGATCATGGCAAAAGCGCAGGCAAACATGCTGAAAACGGATTTGTATCCAGCATTGCGCGCGCACGATATTGAACTGCTGAAATGGGATGAGCTGAATATGGACGAGCAGAACGAGGCGCGAAAATGGTTCCGTCACAATGTGTTCCCCATTCTTACGCCGCTCGCGGTCGACCCCGGCCATCGATTCCCGTTCATCTCTAACATGAGCGTGAGCTTGGGCGTCATGTTGCAACGACCCGGCGAAAGCGAGCAACTGTTCGCGCGCGTGAAAGTGCCCGAGATTCCGTCGCGCCTATATCGCGTGCCCGGCACTCGTCGATGGATTCCGCTGCAGGACATTATTGAGCACAACTTGGACGAGCTTTTTCCCGGCATGGAAATTCTGAAAGTGCTTCCA
>CAIWNO010000311.1 GCA_903914045.1 uncultured bacterium
CCAGTCCTAACAAGCACGCCGCAAGATGACGTTGTTCCTTTGGCTCAGTCGCCATGGCCAAGCACTCCAGTGCCAAGTTGGCCAACGCTTGTGTTGCGTAAACCAACGTCATTCAATTGTCAGACCGTGATTCGAAATAAAATTCCAAACTTTTATCCGCAGACTGTTGACAACCCATTGCCCGCGCATGTTGTTGCGTATTACGGCAACGGTCGCCTGAATGTGGCGCAGCAAGCCAGCACATTGCCCATTGTTGAAAATGACACTAAATTTGTTACGCCACTTTGGTCCGTGCCTGCAGGTTCAACTCCTGTTCCAGATCCATCGGATGGTTCGCCAAATCCAACTGACAAAACCAAAATCACATTTGAGTTGGATTCCAATGATCCAAAATTCAGGACCTTCCGCGCCTTTATGGGCGACAAATGTGCCCGTTTGTTGGATGAAGATGGATTGTTGTACCCCATTGATCTTGCAACTGGTGGTCAGCCAATGATCACGGTTGTTCCAGGAACACCGCCTGTGACTAAGCCGTGGTTGGCGCGCGGAATGTGGAACACGCTGGATCGAATTCCGCAAGAGAAAAGTTTTCAGATGTTGCAGAAGGATGACGACTTTGAGCAGATCGGCGAGTTGCTTGATGTGTTTACGTGGGGGCCTGCCTATCGCATTGACAGCAGCAACAATGCGCTTGCGGCTACCAATGTTGCTGCAACTTTGGTGCCGGATAAGACCGCAACACCTGATCCAGCGATAGCAGATCCACCAGCCGCCCCAATCATTCGAGCGGTGGTTCCAAATGCGCAAGCCAAGGCAACCTTCTCGGAAATCATGAGCAATCGCGTTCCTGGTTTCCCAGTAGGCGAGGGGCCGTTTATCAATCGCATTCAAGTTGATCCATTAAACGTTGCGTTCTACCAGCATCCCAATCCGAATCCAGTTCCATTGACTTCCGTTTCAGATCCCTATCAATTTGGTGGCACAAGCGCGCTGCGCACTCCGTATGCGCCCAATGTTCCATGGGGCATGCGTATTTTTGATTGCTTCACCGTGGACGGCGCGGGCGCGGCGCTGCGATTTGATTGGACCAACCCAGACCTTGCGGAAAATATTGTGCCAACGGATCACGGACCTCCATTAAATACGGTCACTAACTTGCCGCGTAATTGGATTGAAGTTGGCGGCAGCACTTTAATCACGCCGCCACCGCCAGCGGTGCCTGTTGTGGCTAGGGATTGCAATTCCGTTGTTACAGATATTCGACGAGTTGATGCCAATGGGAATGATTTCTATGTCTCGGTGAACCGTCCAGCGGGCGCGTTCGTGCCAGTTGATGTTTATAGAAATCCAAAGACAGTCGTGCCCACCAAACCTATTGGTGATGTTTCTGCGCAAACACTTGCGCAGTGGGAGTACGACAGAAGTCCAAGTTTGTCTGGCAATTTTGCTGGTTTGCCAACCAAGGGATTGTTGAACATCAACACGGCTTCGCTGGAAGTGATGAAGACATTGCCGCAAATGACTGAACTGGTCTATGAGGACACGGGCAGATTTGATGGACCTGGAACACTTGCTAAGCAAATTCCGGAACCTGGTTCTTCTGGTGGCAATAGATATGTGCGAGCTCCATTGGCGATTGAGATTTATCGCAATCAATTAAATCCCAATATTGATCCAGCGAATCCTGCAGCGCCCGATTGGCAATCACAAGACATGGACCCTATGAGTTTGGCCACTGGAAATACGGCGGTATATCCAACCTATGTGGACCGCGGTGAAGCGATTATTGTTGCGCCTGCGACAAAGCCTTCCATAATGACATTGCCATTGAAACAAGTTGCCTACAACACTGGCATGCAAAGTCAGCGCGGAATTTCAACCATTGGCGAAGTGATTGGTATAGCGCGTCAAGCGAGTGAAATGTCATGGACCATTCGTACGGCTGGAATTGATCCTTATAGCAAGACGCCAACGCAAGGTTGGGCTTCCCGTGATGATCATGCGACCAGCACGGACCTTGATCCACTCGATGCCCGTCTTTCCACGGATCGTCAAGGTGTGCGTCAGTTTGATTTCATCAATGACACTGATCCCGCCACTTCGAAACCGAAATACGCCATCACCGATCGCCAAGTGCTGACCTACGACAAAAGCTACGGTGACAGCGAGGAGTTGAATTTGCTCTTCAAGGGCATCTCTAATTTGGTCACCACGCGCAGCGATGTGTTCACGGTGTACTTCAAAGTTCGCACCGTGAAGCAGAATCCAATTGATGGAAAGTGGAACGGCACCGACCGCGAATCTGTTCTAGACGACGCGCGCTATGTGATGTGCGTTGACCGAAGCAATGTGAACCGACCATCAGACGAGCCGCGCATTGTGTATTTCAGCCGCGTGCCAGATTAAGTTTCATCCGCGTTGGCCGCGAATTTCGTAGTATCGCTTTCACATGCAAGCCTTGACCGATGTGGCATATTGTGTGGCGGCCATATTCACCAGTCCACTATGGCTTTGGTGGCTTTTTGGCACAGGCCAGCAGCGCACCGATTGGCGCGCGCGCTTTGGTTTTGGCGCGCAGTTGCCGCCAGTTCGCACCAAGCCTTCAATACATACGTCCGCGGGCAATACGCCACAATCTTCACACACAAATGTTCAACGTGGCCGCATTCTTGTGCACGCCGTGAGCATGGGCGAGGTCAACGCCGCGCGACTTCTTGTGGAGCGCCTGTCGAAGCATTGTGAAGTGGTGCTGAGCGCGACCACCGACACTGGCTTTGCGCGCGCGCTTGCGGTTGCGCCCGCGGGCGTGAGCGTGGTTCGCTATCCGCTAGACATAAATATGGCGGTGGAGCGATTTTTAAATCGTGTGCAACCAGACTTGGTGGCGCTGATTGAACTTGAAGCATGGCCCAATTTCATCCGCGCCTGCTCTTCGCGCAACATTCCAATTGCGGTGGTGAATGGTCGCATCAGTGATCGTGGGTTTAAACGCTACAAGTTGGCGCGTTGGTTCTTAAAGCCGCTCTTTAAGCGATTTCTATTTGTATCCGCGCAAACTCAACTGTACGCCGATCGA
>CAIWNO010000312.1 GCA_903914045.1 uncultured bacterium
CGCGTGGCGGATCCCGCCGTTGCCGCCGACCATGTGAAAATGGCCGCGGCCTGCAAGTCGCTTGATGAGGCGCAAGAAAAAATCCACACGCTGTATGTGCGCTGGCAAGAGCTAGAGACCAAGCGGGGGTAGCGCGAAGAAATACTAGATCGTCACTTCTAACTTATGCGATTCAGTCTTGCAAAAATTCTTGAGTCATTTCTTCTTCGTCGAGGCATTCAGCGACTTTTGCGCCGTAACCAACTTCGTCAGTGTGGCATCGTCCAATTCCGTAGGTTGTCCTTGCCAACGCACAATGCCGTCGCTTGAAACCACGGCGCAACTTGGAATGCCTTTCACTTGAAAGAAGGAACTTAATTTGTTGCTTGGGTCAAGAGCTAGCGAATAGGTGAATGAAGCGACATTCAATTTATTTTTAGCCATACCGGCGTCAAAAGCGCTTTTATTTTCATCACTTATGCCAACGCACACAACATCGCTGGCAAATTTGGTGGCGGTCTGATTCATGTGTGGAATAGAAGCGCGGCATGGCGGGCACCATGTCGCCCAGAAGTCGATCACCAAAAGTTTATTATTGAATTGGGGTTGTTTGGTAATCCACTCTTGTACAAAAAATGGAATAAGTTGATTGCCTCGCTGATCGCTAGCGGTGGAGACGGAGTTTGTGAAGGTCGGAAATGTCACATTTGATTTTGGGCCCCATCCGCTAGAAATAGCACCATTTGGCGAGGTGCCTACGCCGCTTGGGTTGGCACCAACATCAGCGACATCACTTTTTTCGCCAAGCAAAAATACGCACGCACGTTTCATTCCGCTTGGAGTGAGTCCCGCAAAGCGAATGTTGCCGCGCTTATCCACCACTATGTTTGTTGGTTTAGTTGGCAAGCCAAGCAGAGTGCTCCACGCCCCGTCTGGATCAAGCGCGATCAGAAGCGGCGCCTTCTTCTCAAGTTGCTTTTTAGTTTTCTCCGCGTCCGCGGTCGACATAATCACCACAAATTTCACATCCGGCGGAAGATCCTTTTTCAACTTCTCCGAAACGTTTAAGCCAGTGGATTTGTCGAGCGCGCTTTGAATCACGGTCACGCAATTCGTAAACGAGGTTGGCGCGGCGCCACCAAACCACTCGACTTTTGGGGATGCGGGCACGATTGGCTTTCCAAGCTTTTCAGCGAGCAATTTGCGGTCTTCGTCGTCCATTTTAGAAAGCCATTTTGCGTTGGCGCCACCATCTGCGGCGGGCAGATCAATGGCGGGCGGCTTCTTTGTTTGCTTGGTGTCGGTGTCGCCAGCGATTTGCAACGCGCCGCAAAGCGCCAGCATGATCAAGCCAATGTGTACGCGCTGTGGTGCAATTTGCATTTTTCTATCGTAACGAATGCAGTGGATTTACTCGGTTGGCGAATCACTTTGCGAAACCGTGGTCACACTCGCGCGACCCGTATGCCGGCGCGCAAGTTGAATAACCACAACGCCGCCAAGAATAAACACCGTGGCAACCGCCGTGCGTGCGCCAGGTTGCTCGCCAAGGAAAAACCAGCCAAGCACAATGGCCACCAATGGGTTCACATAGGCGTATGTGGAAACCGACGCCGCGCTGACATGGTGCAGCAACCACACGAACGCGGTGAAGCCAATCATTGAGCCGAACACGGCTAAATACAGCCACGCAATCCATGCGGAATTGTTCCACGGAATTTCACCGATGGGTTTCCATGCTTCAAAGCACGCGCTGACGACCAGCAACATGATGCCGCCAGCAATCATTTGAAACGCGCTTGAAGCAATCGGATGCGGAGGTTGTGAAACGCGCCGGCCAACAATTCCGCCCACGCTCCACAAAATGCAACTGGCCAGCACCATCAAACTGCC